>CAZUPR010000005.1:16674-21097 GCA_964622305.1 uncultured Eubacteriales bacterium | reverse complement strand
TTTTCTTCCATTGATTTTAAAACCTTGGCGTTATGATTCAAAAGGTAGTTGTACATGAAAGAAGATACCTTAACAATAAGAGTCTTAAAGTTTTCTTCCTTAAGGGTAATTTTTAAATCCTCTCTGATAGTAGAAAAAACCAGCCTTTCCGAAGTCACCTTACCCCGGCCCTCACAATTTTGGCACTTTCTCTCAAAGGCAGAAGGCAGGGCAGTTCCAACCTTTTTACGAGTCATCTCTACCAGACCCAGATGGGTCATGCCAAAAATATGGCTCTTTATCCGATCCTTCTTAAGCTCATTGGTCAGCCTTTCCAGCAAGAACTCCTTCTTTTCCTTATCCTGCATGTCTATAAAATCAATAATAATAATGCCACCGATGTTCCGCAGGCGGATTTGCCTGACTATTTCTTTAATGGCCTTGAGATTTGTCTCTTTGATGGTATCTTCAAAGCAGTCATTCCTGCCTATATATTTGCCAGTGTTAACGTCAATGGAGGTCAGGGCCTCAGTTTCATCAAAGACCAGGTAGCTGCCGTTGTCCAGCCAAACCTTACGTGAAAGAGCCTCTTTGATTTCTGTCCTCAGGTCAAAGGAGGAGAAAAGGTCACGGTCTTCTTTTAGCTGCAAACTAAAGTCAAAACCTTCTGCCTGCCTGAAAGCAGAAAGTTTGTCATAATTTTCCTGATCATTAACAATAATTGAACTGATATCCCTGGTAATAATATCCCTCATGGTCTTTTCCAGGAGGGGGTCCTCAGTATGAATCAGAGAGGGAGGCTTGCTCTTATCAGCCTTTTTGAGAATGTCCTTCCAAAGATCCAGGAGCATCTCCATGTCGTCACGCAGGTATTTATCTTCAACATCCTCGGCTACCGTGCGGACAATAACCCCCATATTGGCCGGCTTTATTTCTTCCATAAAATCCCTGAGTTCCTGAACCCGCTTTTCATCTTCAATTTTTTTAGAAATACCCAGGTGATTATTTAAGGGCATAAGAACCAGATATCTGCCAGGCAGGGTAATCTGCCTGGAAATCCTGGATCCCTTTTGACGTACCGGTTCTTTAATTACCTGAACCAGAAGTTCCTCGCCCTTTCTGACATAATCAGCAATATGAAATTCCTGGCCATCTTTAAAACCATTGTTGAGGATAGCCTCTTCCACATAAAGGAAGGCGTTTTTATTAAGGCCAATATCAACAAAAGCTGACTGCATGCCAGGCAGAACATTTTCTACCCTGCCCAGATAGATATTGCCAGTAAAGCCTTCTTTAATAGAATCACCAAAAAACAATTCGGTCAGTCTTCCATCTTCCAGGAGGGCAACTTGAATCTCCTCTTCCCCTGCCTGGATAATTAGTTCCTGTTTCATAAAGATCCCACACTTTTATTTATTGTCATCAGGTCATGATATTCCTGATCTTCCCTAAAAAATAAACCTGCCCTTGCCGGGCTGACGTCTTCAATATCTATGCCTTCCCGGGCCAAAAGATCTAAAAAATCCTGGACCCGTAAGTTGGCTGTGCTGCCATGGGCCAGAGCTATATCCAGGCGGCAAAAACCATCATATTCACTAAGATCTATCTGGAAAATCAAGGGCCTGATATCTGTCTCTTTGGTTTTTTTCTTGCTCTTTTTTAAAATGATAATTTCCTTCTTTTCCAGGATTCCAGCGCAGGCTTCCTTAAGAAGAGTACAATCAGCCTTGTAAAAGTCTAGATAATATCTGGCAGCGTTAATCATGTTAAATAAGGACTCAGATTTTTCCTTTATTTCTTTTACTTCAGTAAGTCTGATAGCCCCGGGAGCATGCTGGTTAAAGCTCTCCTTAAATTCTTCCTCAGATATTTCCTGTGCCAGAATGACCTCAAAATACTCAGCCAGTCCCGTGTGACCCACTGAAAGGGGCATGGCAAAGGAAAGTCGGGGATGGGGATTAAAACCCTCTGAAAGCATAACAGGGATCTGCGCCCTTCTCAGAGTTTTCATAATAGTTCTGGTCAAATCAAGATGTCCAAGATAGCGGCCGGCTTCTGTAATTTCGTATTTAACTCTTAATTTCAATTTTCCGGGCCCCTTTATAATCAATTTTTACTGGTAAATCCTGACAAACCCCACAGACACTGCAAAGACTAAAGCGGCAATCTCCTGTAAGTTCTCCCTTGGCCGCCTTGTCGTACTCACTTAAGAGGAAGGATTTTCTGACGCCAGGATTGATAAAATCCCAGGCAAAAACCTCATCCCTCTCTCTTTGACGGTAGTTATATTCTTCCAGGGTAATACCCTCAGCTGCAAAAGCGGCCAGCCATTTTTCATAGTCAAAAAACTGCCTCCAGCCATCAAGTTTGCAGCCACTCTTAAAGGCTCGTAAAAGTCCCTTGCCAACCTTACGGTCTCCTCTGGCAAAAACTCCCTCTATCTGAGCCAGCTCTCCATTATGGTAATCAAAGGTTATTCTTTTGCTTTTTATATTTTTTCTGATCAAAAGTTGTTTGCGGCGAATTTCTTCCGGACTGTCCTGGGGCACCCATTGGAAGGGGGTGTGACTCTTGGGTACAAAAGCCGCCACAGATATGGTTATTTGTGGCCTTTGGCTCTTATCTTCAACAACTTTATCTCCCTCAGCTAAAACCTTCTTAGCCAGGTCAACTATAGCCAGCACATCTTCATCAGTCTCCCAGGGAAGGCCTATCATAAAATAGAGCTTGATTCTCTTCCAGCCTTCAGTAAAGGTGGCTCTGGCAACCTCCAGCATTTCTTCTTCGCTGACACCCTTGTTGATAATATCTCTCATTCTCTGGCTTCCAGCCTCAGGGGCAAAGGTCAGAGTTGTTTTTCTAACCCTGCTAACCTCCTGGGCCAGGCCAACAGAAAAGTTATCAACTCTCAATGAGGGCAGGGAAATTCCAACCCCCTGGTCACTGTATTGATCGGCAGTTTCCTTTATCAGTCCCTGAATAGCAGAATAATCACTGGTACTTAAGGAGGTAAAGGATACTTCGTTGAAGCCGGTGTTTTTTATAATTTCCTTAACCTGATCCATGAGAACTTCTTTACTTCTTTCCCTGACCGGACGGTAAACAATCCCGGCATGGCAAAATCTGCAACCCCTGTTACAGCCCCGTAAAACCTCTACCATGGCACGGTCGTGCACTGTCTCTATATAGGGAACAATGGGCTTAAGTGGAAAAGTGGCCTGGTCCAGGTCTTGAATGACTATTTTGGTCACAGGTCCTGGATGGGAGGGTAAATAAAGGCCAGGTATTTTTGCCAGGTCTGCCAAAAGAGTTCCTTTATCCATCTGGCCACCATGGGCTTCCTTATTCTTTTTTACCTCATTTAAAATTTCAAGGATAATCTCCTCGCCATCACCAATAATAAAAAGATCCACAAAATCAGCCAGTGGCTCAGGGTTATAAACACAAGGCCCGCCGGCTATTATAAGAGGGTGATCATTTGATCTTTCCTCAGAAAGGAGGGGAATTTTACCCAGCTCCAAAATATTTAAGATATTTGTGTAGGACATTTCATATTGAAGAGTAAAACCAATTACATCAAAGTCCTTTATTGGCCTCTTGTTTTCAAGGCTAAAAAGACTGACATCTTTTTTTCTCAGCTCCTCTTCCATGTCAATCCAGGGGGTAAAGACCCTTTCCATAAGCATATCCGGATGCTTATTAACAATATCATAGATAATTTTCAGGCCCAGATGGCTCATGCCTACCTCATATAAATCCGGGAAAGCAAAAAGGGAACGAACCGGAGTTTTGTCCCAATCCTTCCTGATAGCATTGTACTCGTCACCCAGATAGCGCAAGGGTTTTTCTACTTTATTTAGAATCATGCCGATTTGTCTCTTAATCAATTTACAACTCCCTTTCTAAATGAATATTATACTATATGTTATAATTAAATGAAAAGAAAAGGGAGGTTTTGATTCATGAAAAAATACTTTAGAGGCATCCTGCTCCTCTTTTTTTTAAGTCTTTCTCTCAATGGTCTTGCCCTTAGCGATATTTCACTGGTAATTGACGGGCAAAAAATTATGGCAGATCCTGCACCTCTGATTGAAAAGGGCAGAACTCTGGTACCAGTAAGGCTTATATCTGAAGAATTAGGTGCCAAGGTTAGCTGGAATGAAGGTGACAGAAGCGTTCTTATTGAAGACGGCAATAAAAAAGTTACCCTAAAAATAGACAGCCTTGTCTTTTACTCTAGCCGGGGGGAATCTTCCTATGATGTTTCCGATGTCCCTGCCCAGATTATTGGAGACAGGACCTTTGTTCCCCTGAGACTAATCTCAAATATTTTAGATATTTATATAGACTGGAATGAAAAGGAAAGAAAGGTTATCTTAGACTCAAAAAAAGAAGTCAGCTGGAAGCCTTTCTCGGATATAAAAGTTTCCCTCTTACCCCAAGG
>CAZUPR010000005.1:0-16574 GCA_964622305.1 uncultured Eubacteriales bacterium | reverse complement strand
TATGTTAAATACGAAATGACCTGGCTGGATAAGGATAAAACTTTCACTTCTGCCGAGGCCGATCCCTATGGTCCCTGGACCTGGACACCTATGGCCGAGGACAATGGCTTAATCTCACTGAGAGTTCTTGCTTACTATGGTTCATCTTTCTGGGCCAGTCAGCCCCTGTCCTTTGAGGTTGACCTGGCTAAAAACCTCTCCCTCCTGGGAGTTAAGACTGGTGCACAACTTGAAAAGCCAGTAACCCTTTCAGCTGGCAGAAACTTTCAGGTCAGCCAGACTCAATATTTAATGAGGGATCCAAAGACCCAGGAAGAAGTTCTTATCCACTCAACCGGTTATGGATCCTATAAGTGGTTTCCCAAGCCAGAGGACCAGGGGCCCAAGGAGCTTTATGTAAGAGTTTTGGATACTTCTTTAAAGAGTTACACCTCTGCCCCAATTTCTGTAAATGTTACCGGAAAACCTTTAATTCTTCTTGAAGGGGCAGGCCCTGGGCAAGTTGTAACAGGAACTACAAAATTAAAAGTTTCTTCTAATGTCGATTATGAGGCTGCAAGTATAATCCTCTATAATCCTGCAAACGGCTCCAGTAAAACTATAGCCAGTGGCATAAAACCCGGTCAGGAAATAAGCTGGACTCCTGATTCCAGTCAGGCTGGTAAAAGAACCATCTATGCAGAAACTCAATACAAGGGGCAAAAGCTTACAAGCGACAAGGTTAGTTTAACAGTTTACCTGGGTACCCTTTATTCAGCTAAACCAGTAATTGAGAGAAGCAAGTTTCAAGCCCTGGCTTCTGGCCTGGCCTTAGAATCAGCAAAACTTACCGGCATGTCTGCGGCCTTGCAAACTTCTCAGGCTATTCTTGAAACAGGCTGGGGACAAAGCCTGCCAGTTGACAAGTATAATGGTAAATTTTCCTATAATCTTTTTGGAATTAAAGGTTCCGGTCCTGCCGGCTCTGTAACTTCTAATACCTGGGAGGAATATAACGGAGTGGCCTTTAGGACAGATGCCTCCTTTAGAGCCTACAATAATATTAATCAAAGCTGGAATGACCATAAGGATTTGCTTCTTAAAGCTCAGCGTTACTCCATCTTCCGGGATGTTATGTACAATCCAGTTCAGGGAGCCTGGGCATTAAAAAGAGCCGGTTACGCAACCGACTCTCTCTACCCTGTGAAATTGATTAATCTTATGAAAACTTATAACTTGTATAGTCTGGATGAGCAGTCTTTCTAATTAAAGGCTGGACCCAAATTTCTTATGTTTATTCTGCTTATCTCTTTCGTTTTTAGTTAAATATATTTTCCTTAAACGGTAGGATAAGGGGGTTATTTCCAGATATTCATCCTCGGCAAGATAAGAGAGGGCCTGCTCCAGGCTCAAACTTCTCTTGCCTTTTAATTTTATAGCATCATCCTTAGATGAAGACCTGATGTTGGTCTGCTGTTTTTGTTTGCAAACATTTATTGTCAAATCTTCGTCCTTTTTATTTTCGCCAACAATCATACCCTCATAGACTTCTGTTTGTGGGTCTATAAAAAGAGTCCCTCTTTCTTCAGCTGCCTGCAAGCCATAGGAAGTTGCTGTTCCTGTTTCCCAGGCTACCAAAACCCCATTTTTTCTATCTTCTATTTCGCCAGACATAGGTCTGTAATCAATAAAGGAGTGGTTTAAAATACCATAGCCTCTGGTTTCAGTTAAAAAGTCAGTTCTAAGGCCAATTACACCTCTGGATGGAATCTCATATTCCAGTTTAACATTGCCGCCCATATTGGTCATGTTGAGCATTTGAGCCTTTTTTCTGTTTAAAAGATCCATGACATTACCCAGATGTTCCTCTGGAGTATCTACAGTTAGAAGCTCATAAGGCTCCATCTTTACCCCATCAATCTCTCTGACAATAATCCTTGGTCTGCTGACCTGAAATTCTATCCCTTCCCGGCGCATTTTTTCAATCAGGATAGCCAGGTGAAGTTCTCCCCTGCCTGCGACAGAAAAAATCTCAGCCTTGTCAGTTCTTTCAACCTTTAGGGAAATATCTGTATGAATTTCTTTAAAAAGTCTTGCTTCGAGCTTTCTGGCTGTAAAGGGATCGCCTTCTTTACCAGCAAAAGGAGAATCATTTACCAAAAAGTTCATTTGAAGAGTAGGCTCCTCGATGATAACCCTCTCCAGGGGCAGAAGTTTGCCAGGCAGGCAAATGGTATCGCCAACATTAATTTCGCCTATACCTGCGATAGCAGCAATTTCTCCAGCTTCAGCTTCCGTTGTTTCTATTCTCTTAAGGCCGGAAAAAGTATAAAGTTTACTGATCTTGTGCTTTTCAGTTTTTCCATCAGCCTTGATTATTTCAACTGGCATATTTAAAGAAATTCTGCCATTTTTTACAACACCAATACCAATTTTTCCCAGATAGTCACTGTAATCCATAAGGGTAATCTGCAGCTGCAAATCTTTTTCTGCATCAGCCTGTGGGGCTGGGATATAGGAAATTATCTTATCAAAGAGGGGTTTTAGGTCAGTACCAAGGCTGTCCTTTGTTTCAGAAGCCAGGCCCTGGATGCCAGAAGCGTAAAGAACCGGGAATTCCAGTTGATCTTCATCGGCACCTAATTCAAAAAAGAGGTCTATAACTTCATCAATTACCTGTTCTGGTCTGATAAAGTCTCTGTCCATCTTATTAATTACAACTATAGGTCTCAGATTAACTTCAAGGGCTTTTTTCAGAACAAATTTTGTCTGAGGCATGCAGCCTTCGTAGGCGTCTACCACCAGAAGAACCCCATCAACCATTTTCATAATTCTCTCAACCTCACCACCAAAATCGGCGTGACCTGGAGTGTCGATTATATTTATTCTATAGTCTCCATAGTTAACGGCTGTATTTTTAGCCAGTATTGTTATTCCTTTTTCTTTTTCCAGATCACCACTATCCATAACCCGGTCTTCTACCTGTTCATTAGAACGGAAGTTACCTGTTTGTAAAAGCATCTTATCAACCAGGGTAGTTTTTCCGTGGTCAACGTGGGCAATTATAGCGATGTTTCTGATAAATTCATTTTTCAAAAATACTCCTCCTAGAAAAGAACAGAGCCCAAAGGCTCTGTTAGCAATATAACTATTTAATTATAAGGATATCAATCCCATTGTGCAAGATTTATTTTTCTTGAGCTTCAAGTTTTTCTATAAGAGGAGCCAGCTGCTCCATATTAGAGCCAAAATACTCCTCTATTTTGCCCTGGTTGGCTAAAGCAATAAGATCTGGGTCAATTCCCAGAGAAGAAAGAATCTCTAAGCCACTTTCTTCAGCGGTCCTGGGTGCAAAGCTTTCACCAAAAGGCCTGATTAGCTCTGTGCAGGATGGACAAGTTATATAGGCCATATTTTCTACCAGGCCAGTAATATTAACATTAAGTTTTTGAGCCATATGAATAGATTTTTTTACAATCAGGTTGGTAACCTCCTGAGGCCCGGTTACTATGACCAGATCATCTATGGGAATAGATTGCATAACAGTCATAGGAACATCACCAGTCCCCGGTGGCATATCTATGAGGAGAAAATCCAGATTCGCCCAGATTACTTCCTCCCAAAATTGCTTAATAATGCCAGAAAGAAGAGGCCCCCGCCATAAGATTGGATCTTCTTTGTTTTCCAAAAGTAGATTTATGGACATGATGATAATATTTTCCCTGCTCTTAACAGGCAGGATGCCCAGCTCCATCTGCTGTGGTGAACCGGTAACCCCAAAAAGTCCCGGAATACTTGGTCCGGTAATATCAGCGTCCAAAATCCCTACACTATAACCCTTCCTTTTTAAGGCCAGGGCTGTAAGGGCAGTCACAGTTGATTTGCCTACCCCACCTTTACCGCTGGCAATGCCAACTATCCTGTTTATATTATTAACAATCCCATTGCCAACCTTATCTTCAGGAATATCCATCCTTTTTTTCTTACCATGATCATGAGACATCCCTCAACACCTTCTTTCATAAGATACTCTTCATTTTAGTACATTAGCTCTTTTTGAGCAAATAGAAAAGCCCGCACTTAGGCGGGCTGTTAATTGACTAACTGTTTTTTTCTTTTAGATTCCCAGTACGTGTAAAAGTAAGGGGAAAGCTGCTATACCGATAGCAACGTTTATGGCACCAGCCAGTTTGGTCATCATGGGGCTGCCATTATACCAAGCAACTGGTAAAACTACTGTCAGTGCGTTGATTAAAAGCAAAGTAACACCAAGAGGGCCAAAAGCTCCATTGATTATAATATGCTTATAAGCGAATACAGCGGTCATAATAAAAATTCCTAAGAAAAAGTGGGCATATACTTTTTTATCTCCAGGATTATAAAAGTGCATAGCCACAACCACCCAGAAAAAACCATATGTACCAAAAACGGTTCCAGAAAATAATCTGGCTTCGGGTGCTATTCCCATATCAAACAGGAACATAAATAAGGCCGTTAATATTTGAGTAAAACCACCAAAGTAAAGGGCAACGTTAGCAAGGTTTCTGCCAAGTTTTTCAGGATCAGTATTTTTATCAACACCAATTCCCAACTGTTCTACACCAAATATCCAAACAGTCAGGCAAAGTCCAAAAACACCAAGTGCTTCTGGGTTTACAGCATTTAACATAGACATTTCTCCTCTTCTTTTTTCTTTTTTCTTAGTTAGTCAATTGTTTACAATAGGGAATTATACTCCAGAAAATGACAAAGGACAAGATTATAAATAATCTTGTCCTTTAATTAATATGCAAACTTGTTTACAGATTACTAGTTTAATTATTCTTAATTGGTTTTAAGATAAAGCCTACAAAAGCACCCAGGAAACAAAGAGCAGCTGCTACATAGAAAGCAGTCTGATAGTTTCCAGTAGCGTCCAGGATAAATCCTGCTAATTGTGGACCAACAACCCCACCAACACCCCATGCTGAGAAAAGAACACCATAGTTAAGACCAAAGTTCTTTGCTCCGTAGAAGTCTGCTGCTGCTGATGGATAAACTGCCAGCATGGCACCGTAACCAAAAGTAATCAGACAGGCTCCCAGAGTAAGCATAAGCATGTTTGAAAAAGTTGAATAAAGAGCCAAAGAAGCACCTTGTAAAATCATAAGGAACATCATTGTTCTTGCTCTGCCTATTTTGTCAGAAATAACACCTGCTGCAGGTCTGCCTGCTGCGTTGGCAATTGAAGCTATCATAACTACAGCTGCCGCATTTACCATGCCATTGGACTGTTCAGTAACGATTGTTGCCAAGTGACCAATAATCATAAGGCCAGCAACCGCACCAACAAAGAACATTACCCAAAGTTGTTTAAACTGAATAGTAGAAACCATTTCTTTTACTTCATAATCCTTGCCTTTTGGAGCTGCTGCCGCAGTTGCACCTGCTGCTACAACTGGCTTGTCTGGATTCTTAAGAGTCATACCAAGAACAATTACTACTGCCAGGAAAAGGATACCGTATGATCTGAAAGTACCAGCAATTCCCATGGAAGCAATAAGCTTACCAGTTAATGGGGCGATATAAAGTGGTGCAAGCCCAAAACCACCAACTACAATACCAGAAATAAGTCCTTTTTTCTCCGGGGGGAACCATTTAACAGCAACTGGAGTAGTCGCTGAGTATCCAAGACCGATACCTGAACCACCAATAACACCAAATGTAATTGCTAACAAAGTAGATGATGTTGAAACAAAACTTGAAAGAATCATTCCGGAACCTACTAAAATACCAGCAAGAACAACAACAAACCGGGGGCCCTTGCTATCCTGAAGTCTACCACCAGGAATCATTAAAACAGCAAACATAATAATCGCCATTGTGTATGGCAGTGATGCTTCCGATGCAGACCAACCGTTAATTTCCCTCAGACTCTTGGCAAAAACACTCCATGCATAGAGAACACCAAAGGAAAGGTTGATACCAACACCAGCTAAAACTATCAGCCAACCTCTTTTCATCTTCTTTAATACACCTCCATAGTTTTTTCATTACTCCAGTAAGTATATCATTATCCGAAGAAGTTTGTAAACGATTTATTAATTTATTTGCATATATATTTGTTGTTTTAATTGTTGTTATTTTAATTCATATCAATTTTCTTAGCTTTGCATAAGGGCTGCTAAAATTCCCTTATGGGCATGCAGTCTGTTCTCAGCTTCTTTAAAAATTACCGGGGCAAACTTTTCAAAAACTTCCTTGCTTATTTCAAGACCTTTATAGGCTGGCAGGCAATGCATAACAATAGCATCTTTTTTTGCCTGACTTAAAACCTGTTCATTTATTTGAAAGTCCTTGAATTTTTCCTTTCTAAGCTTGGCTTCTTCCTCCTGGCCCATGCTGGCCCAGACATCTGTGTAAAGAACGTCAGCATCCTTAGTTCCCTCAAGAGGACAGTTAACAAATTTCATGTTGCTGTCTGCCTTAGTCTTTAAAGACTTAGCCAAATCGACAACTTCATCCTTTATCTGATAGCACTCGGGACTTGCTATAGTAACATTCATACCCATTATAGCTCCTCCTATTAAAAGAGAATTAGCCATATTGTTGCCATCACCAATATAAGTAAGGTTAATTCCTTCAAGGCTGCCCTTTTCTTCAATAATAGTCATCATATCAGCCATAACCTGCGTGGGGTGATATAGATCTGTCAGGCCATTTATAACTGGTACGCTGGCATAAGCAGCTAGATCTTCTACTTCTTTTTGCTCAAAAGTCCTGATTAAAATACCATCTACATAAGAAGACAGAACTCTGGCAGTGTCTTCTATAGGCTCTCCTCTGCCAATCTGAGATTCCGCAGGACTTAAAAAAACACTGTTACCTCCAAGCTGATACATGCCAGCTTCAAAGGCAATTCTGGTTCTTGTAGATGCCTTTTTGAAAATCATAGCCAAAATCTTATTCTTTAAAATATCAACTGGCTGACCAGCCTTATGCTTCTTTTTAATCTCAAAAGATAAGTCCAGTAAATAAGCAAGTTCCTCTTTTTTGAAATCTTTTAAGGCCAAAAAATCTTTCCCTTTTAAATCCATTTTAACCACTCCTTTATTTGGATAATTATACTCTCATGTGTATATTTTTACAATACTTAATACCCTCTTCGCCTTGAAAATTGCAGTCCAAAGTAATAGACTTATAGTCAGGAGGTGTTTTTATGTCATATAAAACATTATTAGTTACCAAAAAGGACTACATAGGAACCATTTCTATGAACCGGCCGGAAGATCTCAACACTTTCAGCTCACAGTTGGCTGCAGATTTAAATGCTGCCCTCCTGGAAATGGATGCCGATCCTGAGGTAAGAGTGGTTATTCTTAAGGGTGAGGGAAGAGCTTTTTCAGCAGGAATCGATCTTTCTGAGTTTGAAGGCAAAAGCTATCAAGAGTTGGTAGACTGGGTTACTCCCATTAACAGGATTACCCTGACCATGAATCAGATTAAAAAACCTGTTATCGTTTCTGCCCATAAATTTGCAGTTGCCAATGGAATAGCTCTGGTAGCAGCAGCTGATCTGGCTGTGGTTACAGATGATGCTAAATTTGGTACCAGTGCCGTTAATATCGGTCTTTTCTGCATGGGGCCTGCGGCAACACTTACAAGGAATATCGGACGCAAGAAAACTCTGGAACTTCTTTTAACCGGCCGTATGATGGATGCCCAGGAAGCCCTGGATGCCGGACTTGTTAATTATGCTGTCCCCAAGGAAGAGCTTGAGGCTAAAACTATGGAACTGGCTCAATTAATTGCGTCTAAGAGTCCAACAGCTGTACAAATTGGCAAATCCTCCTTCTATGAGGTAGCCGATTTGGAGTATTCCAAAGCCCTGGATTTTGTCTCCCAGCACTTTGCCAGCCTTTGTAATACAGAGGAAGCCTTAAGAGGCTACCAGGCCTTCAAGGATAAGAAGGAAATCACCTGGTAATGAGGCTCAACAAAGATTTTTTTGCCAGGCTCAAAAACAGAAAATTAAAAATCAATGGCTATGGGGAGCTTAAAAAATTTGGAGTCCTAGTACCTCTTACTTGCATTGACGGAGAGTATCATCTTATCTTTCAGGTTCGTTCGGACAATATTGCCCAGCCAGGAGAAATTAGTTTTCCCGGCGGTGGCAGAGAACCAGATGATAAGACAATCATCGAAACCGCTATCAGGGAAACCCAGGAGGAGTTGGGCCTTAAAAGGGAACAAATTGAAGTTCTGGCTCACCTTGACACCCTTATTACCCCTTACAACATGGTTATCCGGCCTTTCATTGCAGAAATTTTGAAATATGAAAAAATGAAGCCTAACCAGGATGAGGTCAAGGAAGTCTTTACAGTTCCTTTAAGCTTCTTTTTGGAAAACCCCCCGGAAGAATATTATATTGATATCAGAGCAAAGATTAACCCTGAGAAAGAATTTCCTACCCACCTTGTCTCACCCGACTATAATTGGCGGGTGGGCCGTGACTTAGTCCTCTTTTTCCACTATGAGGACAGGGTCATCTGGGGGCTGACGGCAAAAATAATTGAAAACCTGGTCAAAATTATAAAAGAAGGTTCTTTCTGATTAATCAGAGAAAGAACCTTCTTTCTTTATGCAAATCTAAATTTATTTATACTTCCTTTAAAACCTCGGCTAAATTTTCTATCAACAGGTCTATTTCCTCTTTTTTTACATTAAGTGGCGGAACGAATCTCAAAGTTTTTCCGCCAATTGCGTTAATAAGAATTTTTCTTTCCAGCATCTTCTCTACTATCAAAGAAGCGTGATCTCCCACCTCCAGGCCCAGAATCAGTCCTCTTCCCTTTACTTTACTAATAAAAGAATGCTCTTTTTTAAGTTCCTCCAGTTTTCCTTTCATGTAGGAACCTTTTTCCTCAACCTCTTTGCAAAAATCTTCTTCCAGGACCTTTTGGCAAACCTTAAAGGCAACATTGGTAACCAGGGGATTTCCCCCAAAAGTTGAGGCGTGGTCACCAGGTACAAAGCTCTCTGAGGCCTCTCCCTTGGCTAATAAGGCTCCAATAGGCACTCCCCCACCCAATCCCTTGGCCAGGGTGATCATATCAGATTCTACCCCATAATTTTGAAAGCCAAAAGCTTTGCCAGTCCGGCTTATACCAGTCTGGACTTCATCTAAAATCAGGAGGATGTCATGTTTCTTACAAAGTTTGGCTACCTCTAAAAGAAAATCACTCTCCGGTTCATTTAGCCCGCCCTCACCCTGGATAGGCTCCAGAATAATAGCTGCTGTTTTTTCATTAATCTCATTTTCTATTGAGGCTAAATTATTATAATGGGCAAATTTAAAACCCGGCAAAAGTGGCTGAAAAGCCTTCTGATATTTTTCTTGACCAGTTGCTGCCAGAGCTCCCATGGTTCTGCCGTGAAAAGACTGATAGGCAGAAATAATTTCATACCTACCCTTGGCCTGACCCCATTTACGGGCTAACTTAATGGCAGCTTCATTGGCTTCGGCCCCACTATTACAGAAAAAAGCCTTATCCATGCCAGCTTTTTGACACAAGATTTGAGCCAGTTCAATCTGAGGTTCAATCCAGTAAAGATTGGAGCAGTGAATTAACTTTTCCGACTGTTCCCTGATAGCATCATTTACAAGCTCATTATTGTGGCCCAGGCAGTTAACAGCTATGCCGGCAACAAAGTCCAGGTACTTGTTATCCTCATCATCATAGAGCCAGCTTCCCTCCCCTTTAACAAAGAGGACTGGCAATCTGCCATAGGTATTCATGATATATTTTTGACCCTTGGCTATCTTTTCTTGCATAAGCATTATTTTTCCTCCTTATCGATAAACATGGTTCCGACCCCTTTATCGGTAAAGATTTCTAAAAGAAGGGCGTGCAAAAGGGTACCATTTACAATGTGGGCTGAAGGAACACCCTGACCCACTGCCTCTATACAGCACTGTATTTTAGGAATCATACCACCAGAAATAGTCCCATCAGATATAAGTTCCTCCGCTTTTTTTCTGTCAATTCTGGAAATTAACTTACCTTCTTTATCTAAAACTCCATCAATATCAGTTAAAAGGAAAAATTTCTCTGCCTTTAAGCTGGCTGCAATACTGCCAGCTGCATAATCGGCATTTATGTTATATGATTGTCCTTTTTCATCCATGGCAACCGGGGCTATGACCGGAATATAGTGATCATTGATAGCCTGATCAATCAAAGCAGGGTTAACCTGAGAAACTTTGCCTACAAAACCCAGGTCTTTTTCCTCTCCATCTATATTCAGAGAAATCTTTTCTGCCCTGAGAGTACAACCATCTACCCCACTTAAGCCTACAGCCTTAGAGCCGTTATTCTCAAAAAGAGCAACCACTTCCTTGTTAACCTTACCCACCAAAACCATCTGGACTACTTCCATAACCTTTTGGTCTGTAACCCTAAGTCCTTGAATAAAATTACTTTCAATGCCGGCCTTGTCCAGCCACTTATCAATATCCGGGCCGCCTCCATGAACAATAACTGGGTTGATGCCCACATATTTCATTAAAATAATATCATTAATGACCTGTTCTTTAAGAAAAGCATCGGTCATGGCATTGCCGCCATATTTTATAACAAAGGTTTTGCCGGAAAACTTTTTTATATAAGGTAAGGCCTCTATTAAAATTTCTGCCTTATCTCCGGCTGACAACTTTTCCATCAACATTTTTTGCCTCCTAACTGCGGTAATCAGCATTTATTTTTACATAATCGTAGGAAAGGTCACAGGTCCAGCCCAGGGCTGACTCACTGCCTAAGCCTAAATCACAAACCAAAGTAATTTCATCTTTTTTAAGAATCTCCAGGGCTTCCTCTTCAGAAAAAGGAAGTGCCTGACCATTTTTGGCCATCTGCATATCTCCCATAAAAAGATTGCATTTATCCGGATCAACCTGAGCACCTGAATATCCTAAGGCCGTAATTATCCTGCCCCAGTTGGCATCCTGACCAAAAAAAGCCGTCTTAACCAAATTTGAGGTGGAGATAGATCTGACCGCCCTCCTGGCATCTTCTTTAGTAAGGGCATTTTTAATCTCTATGCTGATAAGCTTGGTAGCTCCCTCACCATCCCTGACAATAGCCAGGGCCAGTTCCTTGCAAACCCGGCCTAAGGCCTCTTTAAAAATTGCAAAGTCCTGACTGCCTTCTTCAAGTTCTTCATTTTCTGCCATTCCATTTGCTAAAAGGCAGACCATATCATTGGTGGAGGTATCCCCATCAACGGAAATCATGTTAAAGCTATCATCAACTACTTCTTTTAAGAGTGGCTTGAGGGCTTCCTTTTTAATGGCCGCATCGGTAGTTATAAAAGCCAGCATGGTAGCCATATCCGGGTGAATCATGCCTGACCCCTTGGCCATGCCACCAATTTTTATTGTCTTGCCAGCAAGCTCCAGCTGACAAGTAAATTCTTTATTTACAGTGTCTGTTGTCATAATAGCCTGGCTGGCCTCTCTGCCACCCTCAGGAGAAAGTTTTCCTTTAATGCCCTTGAGCCCTTTCTCAATCTTATCCATAGGCAGGAAGACTCCAATAACTCCGGTTGAGGCCACCACTACATCAGTCTTGTCTATACCAAGTTCTTCTGCCAAAAGCTGGGCACTTTTTTCAGCATCCTCTTTCCCTTTAAGGCCTGTCGCCGCATTGGCACAACCACTGTTTACAAGAATAGCCTGAGCCTGATTATTTTTTAAATTCTCCTCTGTCAGCTGCAGGGGAGGAGCCTTAAATTTATTTTTAGTATAGACAGCCGCTGCCCCACACATTTTTTCTGAATATATAAGAGCCAGGTCTTTAACCGCCTCTCCCTTTTTTGCCTTGATGCCAATAGCCAGCCCAGCAGCTAAAAATCCTTTAGGAGCTGTGACTCCACCATCAATAATCTTCATTTTTCATTCCTCCTAAGGATAAATTGGTAAAGTATCCAGGCCGCTTTCTTCTGGCAGACCATAGATTATGTTCATATTCTGAATAGCCTGACCCGAGGCCCCTTTGATTAAATTATCTATAGCCGAAACAATAATCAGTTTTTTACCTGAACCTGACCAGGCAAGTCCTATATCGCAAAAATTAGAAGCGGCAACCAGTTTTGTTTGTGGCAAAACATCCCTTCTGATTCTGATAAAGGGTTCAGCCTCATAGGTATTTTCATATATTTTATAAAGAGCCTCTAAATCAAGCTCTTCCTTTAAATCCACATAAATTGTTGAGAGGATCCCCCTGTTTATAGGCAGAAGGTGAGGGCTAAAGACCAAATCAAAATCACCCTGGCCAGCCACTTTTCCTGCCAGCCCAATTTCCTGGGCTATTTCCGGTGTGTGCCTGTGTTTGCCAAGACTGTAGGGATAGAAGTTTTCATTCATTTCCGGAAAATGAGTATGATCGGCCGCCTTTTTCCCAGCCCCTGATACTCCAGATTTGCTGTCAGCAATAATTGTCTGGGCTTCAAGAAGCCCGGATTTTAAGAGAGGGTAGAGGGCCAGCAAAATTGAAGTAGGATAACAGCCAGGATTGGCTACAAGATCTGTTCCTCTTATCTCCTTCCTGTAGACTTCCGGCAATCCATAAACAGCCTGAGAAAAATATTCCGGACAAGAGTGCTTGACCCCATACCATTTTTCATAAAGCGACAAATCTTTTAGCCTAAAGTCTGCTGATAAATCTATAATTTTAACCTTACCCTTAATTTGTTTGACAATCTCTGAAGCAGTGCCATGAGGGAGAGCCAGAAAAACCACATCCAGACCCTGGACAAAAGCTTGAGGGTCATCCAGACCACTGTCGACTATTTCTATTTTTTTATAAAAATGCTTGTGGTTGTCTGTGATTAAAGAATCCTTACCACTTCTTGAGGCAGCCTTAAGCAGACTTGCATCTGGATGCCCCTGTAAAAGACGAACAAGTTCTGCCCCTGTATAACCAGTAACTCCAATAATTCCAGCCTTGATCATTTAAGATACCTCCCATTATTTTTATTATTATACGCCGGCATGTATATATATACAACATCTTTTCAAAAAAAGCCTGGCTTTAAAGTCAGGCTTCTGTTAGTTTCATTAATTCTCTTTTATTTTCAGGCAGGATTTCATTAATAAAAAGTGTTCTCTGCTCCATAAGATTCACCCTGTTAAACTGGTTAAGACGATTACCGTATTTATCAGCAATCTCTATAACCTCAGGCCTGCTTGGCATGCCAGAAGAAAGCTTTGCCACAACCCCATAATTTAAGTTACTTAATCTGACAAAGGAGCCAACAGGAAAAGGTGCCACGTGTTTGGTAAAGATATTAACCAAATTTGGGTCAAAGCTGCTTCCAGAAAGGCTCATAATTTTTTCTAAGGCGTGATATGGGTACATTCTCTCCTGCTCAGGATTCATAAAGGATAAATTATCATAATAGTTGGTTATGGCAACAATCTTGGAGTATTCCTGGATGTCATCGCCAACAAGACCTCTGGGATAGCCACTGCCATCATAATTTTCATGATGCTGCCAGGCAATATGGGCCACCTGGGCCTTTATCTCCGGCATCTTGACCAAAAGTTGAAAGCCATTCTCTGTGTGTTCAGGCCCTTCACTGTCTACCTTGCCAACATCGTGAAGCATGGCCCCAAGAGCCAAATCCTTAAGTTGAAAATCATTGTAACCCAGATACTTGCCAATAAGAATTGACAGAACAGCCACATTAAGGCTGTGGATAAAAACTTTTATCTGTGAGCTATAAAAATCAACTCCAGAAACAATCAGGTTTTTGCTTCCAGCCACATCCTCTAAAACCCTGTTAATAGTTTGATGGATATCTCTGGTTTGAATACTTTTGCCTGATTTGGTAGAGGAATATACATCCATCATAGTTTTTACAAAATCCAGCTTAACACTATCACTTACTAAATCTTCCTGTTCAATTTCCTGATCAAGAAGTTCATCCTTTATATAAACAAAGGGCAGACCCATTTCTTCCAATCTGCGAACATAGAGGGGTCTGACTATTGTACCTTCCTTTAAAAGAAGTCTGCCATCCTTATCATAAACATTCTTTGCAATGATTTGCCCATCCTTTATATCACTGATGGCTATCGATCTCATCTAAACGCTTCCCACCTATCATTTTCCAAGAATCTTTTTAAAATCAACCAGCTTGATAAGCCTGTCTTCTACCTTAGCTATTCCGCTTATTACACTTTCTTCCTGATCAGTGCCCAAAGCTTCTTTCAGCTCAATCTGATCTTCCTCTATCCTTATAATTTCAGAGACTTCATCAACCTTGAAGCCATACATCTTATCGTCCAGGGAAAGAACAATAATTCTGGTCTTCTCATCGTCTTCTTTTTCAGGCATAGATAGAAGGGTCTTAAGGGAAAGGATTGGAATAACCTTGCCCCGAATGTTGGTCACGCCCAAAACATAGGCTAAACTATCTGGCATAGTTGTCAAAGGCTGCATTTTGATAATTTCATTAACGTTCATGATATCAAAGCCAAATTCTTCGCTGTTAAGTTTAAAAATAACTTCTTGTAACATTTTTAATCCTCCTAGGCTAATAAATATTTCCTAAATATACATTTTTCATGTGCCGGTCAGCAGCTTCCTTGATTCCCTCTAAAATCTCCCTCTCAGTGGGGGGCATTGTCGCTTGATAGGAAGGAAAGTACCTGTTTATGTGCACAGGTATTTGAGCCGAAAGTCCGCCAAGCCAGGCAAAAAACTCTTCTGCATCAACCATTATATCATTAATCCCCGGAACAATTAAGCAACTTATTTCGAGGTGTTTTTCAGCTTCTATTATACTTTGCAGATTCTTTTTTATCAGATCAAAATCGGCCTTAAAATTCTTTTTATAGGCCTTGTTTGTAAAGGCCTTAATATCGATATTGAAGGCATCAATAAGGGGCAAAAGCTGAGTCAAAGGGTCTGACTCTATATAGCCATTGGAGATAAATATATTTTTAAGACCAGCCTCTTTTATAAGTTTTGCTGCCTCAAGAACATATTCAAACATAACAATTGGCTCAGAGTAAGTGTAGGCCAGGCCAATATTGCCAAGCTTAACCATTTCTTGAGCCTTATCCGCAAGCTCCCTGGGAGTCATTTTTATCCTGTTTTCATTTGCAGACTGAGAAATCTGCCAATTCTGGCAAAAGCTGCAAAAAAGATTACAGCCACTTCCCCCGGCTGATAAAATTTTTTTACCAGGATAGAAATGATAGAGCGGCTTTTTTTCAATGGGGTCCAAGGCCAGGGCGGAAAGATTCTCATTTTCTGTATAGAGAATGCCATCCAAATTGAAACGAACCCGGCAGACCCCTCTGCCACCGTCTTTGATTTTACATTTCCTGGGGCATAGAAGGCAAAAGACCTTCTTATCCCCTGATTTTTCATAATAAAGTGCCTCCAGCATTCCTGGACACCACCTTCCGCTTCCGGGCCTCCTATTTTTTATCCTCCTCATACCTGGTGACTAAAAATCTCTTCATGCTGTATTCGTCGCCACTAATGCCTGCCTTGCTTTTGGCAATCTCAACCTGTTCTTCAACAGTATCCACTCCCTCAATGTCAGGCAAGAGGAGGCCCCTTTTGTAGCCCTCCTCAACAATGACCCCATACTTTTTTGGATCCAATTCAGAAAAGTCGTCAATTGCCTCCTCGGGCTCCAAAATATCCACTGATATTTCCAGCTCATCCATTTCCTCAAGCCTCAGTGGATAGAAGCGTGGGTCCTGACTGGCAGCAGCTATGGCATTATTAACTATTTCCTTTTCCAAAGGAAAGCTGCCCCTGACTGTCCCTATACAACCCCGCAAGTTTCCATCTTTATAGAGAGTCACAAAAACCCCCTTATAGAGACCTTCCTCTTCCCGGACATTATCAACCTGTAGTTTCTTGCCTGTATTTAAGTACTCCTCTATAGCTCTTCGCGCAAGATTTGGATAATTCCTATTCACAAATAACATCTCCTTTCCCTACTAAGTATCCTACTCCAAAAGTTCCCTCATAGCTTAGGACCTCAGCTTCAAGCTTGCAACCCTTTAATATCTCACTTGCAAAAACCAGGGGTATATAGCCACACTGGGCCGCCCCATCAACAATTTGATATGGAATCTTTTTTATTTGCCCAAGATCCCCAGACTCGATAATTTCATGAACCATTTTATCAAATACTGCTCCCTCCCTGGCAAAGCCATAAGGGCCATCTTCTTTTAGCTTGTGGCTTAAATCCGAGGATACAATTATGCCCCATTCATCTTCCTTAAATTCCTGCTTCTTATTCAAAAGTTGCCCAAGATAAGCCCCTCTGTCAGCCAATTCTTTTTCATCCCAATAACCCGTGCTTAAACTCAGGACTTCAAGGTCAGTAAAATGGCGGGCAAAGAAGTACATAGGAACCATAACTCCATGGTCTAGTCTGCTCTCCACACCAACAAATCCATTGGCAGCCAAATTTTCAGCCAGGGACTGACTATTATTAAATTCATATTTTTTAGAGTAGCGAAAGTTACTCAAGTCACCCTTCAGTGGCTGGGCTAAATTTACTACCAGCTTTCTGCCATCAACCAC
>CAZUPR010000004.1:0-52577 GCA_964622305.1 uncultured Eubacteriales bacterium | reverse complement strand
CTGTAAAGTCGTGGGCACCACCCTGGTTATCATAAACCTTCATGGAAGTTTGATAGTTAGCTTTTTGATATTCAACCCTAATGTTAGCATTGCCATCCCAGCTACCGCCCAAATTATCTCTTATAGTTAAAAGACCAGAAGATGGATCTAAATCCCAAAAATCAGCGTTACTAGAATTTAAAAATACTGTTTTACTACCATCAGTTATCTTAAAATCTCCATTTACAACTACGCCTTCTCCAATATTAATTCTTACGATATTTGTTCCAGAAGCACCATTCATATCAAGGCCTGTAACAACAGGAGATGTGTACGATTTGATACTCTCAGCAGGAACGCCAGTAACAGAAGGCGTGCCTGTAATGCCTGCTCCACCTATATTAACCACAATCGTTGAGCTTGTTCCAAGAAGAAGGCTAGTAATTTGTATGTCGTTAGGACTACTAGGGCTTACTTTTGCAACAGCTTCAACCGCAGGAGAAGTTCCAGCGAAAGCCGCGTTAATTTTGTCTATAGCATCATTAATTGAATCTCCAGAAGGAAGGGCTACCGTAACGTTCGTTCCATTGATAGTAAAAGCTAAATTTGATGCAGAAGTATTATCATATGTCCAATTTAACTCTGCAGGCTTACTTGCTCCTGTAACTGGCAGTCTGGAATCCAAGTTAACTCCAATAGACATATTGGTAGTTGCCTGCATGATTTGTGATGTTGATAGTGCTGTCAGGTTAATTGGCGAAATTGCCTGGCTGGTATCAAGGCTTAATTTGTTGTCTGAATCTATTGTTGCTGTCCAGCCTTTTACTTTCATACCATTTGAAGCTACTAAGTTATTTTCAGCATCAAAGCCAAAGTTACCTGCTCTGGTGTAGTAGTTATCTGAGCCTATGCCAATAACAAAATAGCCTTCGCCCTCGATAGACATATCCATTGATCTGCCTGTTGATTGTGGTGAACCAGCAGAGTGAACTACCTCTATAGAACCAACGGATACACCAAGTCCAACCTGCATAGGGTTGGTACCACCAAAAAAGCTGGTGCTTGGAGCAGAAGCTCCTCTGATTTGCTGATTAAGCATTTCGTTAAAAGTTACAGTACTTCTCTTGTAGCCAACAGTGTTTACGTTGGCTATATTATTTCCAACAACGTCCATTTTAGTCTGGTGTGTTTTTAAACCTGATACACCAGAGAACATTGATCTCATCATATTGTTTTGTCCTCCTCTTTCTCTGCCTCAGTCAGTCGGCAGATGGAGGGACCTCCATCCTTGGTCCAGTCCCTTTTTTATATTATTACTGCACTATCTATATTTGTAAAAACATTATCTTTTAAACTATTGCCGTCTACAGCAGTAATTACCGTCCTGTTCTTAATGCTGACAACAAGAGCTAAATCTTCCATTAAAATCAGCGATTCTCTGGCTCCTTTGGCTGAGGCCTTATCTACTGCGTCTGTAAGTTTGTCCATTTTTTCTGCAGAAAAGTTGATTTTTCTGTCGTTTAATCTTTCCAAGGCGTGACGGGAAAATTTAAGTTCCTTTTCCTTGCCAATTTCTTGGTTAAAGATATCAGAAAAACTGCTTCCCTGACTTTGTTGAGCAGGCTGCCTTTTGGGTCCACTAATATTTGGATTTATTCTTATATTGTTATTAATAAAAAAGTCATTCTTCATTGCCTTCAGCTCCATCTCCGGCTTCTGGTGTGCTTGTCTGAGAAGCTATTCCTACCTCTGCAATCTCATCAAGGAAGATTTCCTTTCCAGCAACGTGGAAGACCTGATAGCTACCGTTAAAGGTTACCTTTTCAACAATTCCCTGAACTTTTTCAAAGCCACCGTTATCATCTTTAATATAGGCTGTTACTTCTTTACCTACCAAGCTTAGGGCTTGTGTTGATGTTTGTGAGTATAAGACTGAGTTAAGCATTGCGGTTTGCTGTTCAAGAAAACTTGTTATATTAGTATTTAAATTGGTCATTTGTTCAAGTTGGGTAAATTGGGCACTCTGTGCTATAAACTGGTTGTTGTCCATAGGGCTCAGTGGATCTTGCGCCTTAAGCTGTTCAACAAAGAGTTTTAGAAAATCGTCCTTGCCTAACTCGCCTGTATTTCTTTTTTCTGAACTTGAACCCAAACCATAATTACTATTTAAATTATTAATTGAATTTACTGACACTTTCTCCCCTCCTTTAAGCAAAAACTTCCAGTTGTCCCGAGTTGTTAAAGATGCTTTCTATCTTTTCTTCAAAAGATTCTTCATCGCTTAGAACTGGGCTGTTTTTTCTGCCAGAATTATCCTGGTAATGCTGGTTTGATTCTTTAAATTGATTAAAACTTTTTTCAAAATCAATTTCAATATTAAAGATTTCATTTTTAATTCCACTATTTTCCAGGCTATTTCTTAAACCTGTAAGGTTAGTATCCAAAAATTCTTTAATATTTTTACTGTCAGCTACTATCCTGACCGTCATCTCCGAGTTGGCATCTGTTGTTATTTTAAGAGTAAGTTTGCCCAGATGTTCCGGATGAATCTTTACCGTTAGTTCTTTTGTACCATTTTCACCTAGTTTAAAAGAGTTTTTAATCTGATTTTCAATAAACTTTGGTAATTCCCTGGCTTCTACCTTTTCCGGTACTTCTTCTGTTAGTGGACTTTTACTTATATTTTCAAGAGTTTCTGTAAAACTTTTTTGTAAATTAAGTCCCGTCTTGTCAGAAGCCTGATCTCCCACTGGTAAAGCTTTCTCTGCTTCTCCTTTTCCTGCCTCTAGCTTAAGTTTAAGCTCGCTTTGAAGGCCCTGATCTTTCTCTAAAAAAGTCTTTTTTCCTTCCTGAAGCTGAATTCTCAAATCTTCAAGTTTTGCAGTGGTTACACCTATTTTTTCTTCCAGAGAGTCTTTTAAAATCCCCATCAATTCACGGCCCAAAGATCCCATAAAATCTGCTTTTTCTTTAAGGTTCATGTTTTTAAAGTTTCCATCCGCAAAAAGCTCTTCTAAGAATTCTGCAGGCAGTATTTTGTTTTCCAGAAGAAGATTTACTAAATCATTTTTACCTTCAACTAAAAATTTTTCTGGATTCTTTGTTCCTTCCAGCAAGTTTTGTATTTGTTTTTCTATTTCTTCATTATAATTTTTAGGAAGATTTTCTACAAAAGAACTTAATTCTTCTGTATTAGCAAGAGCTGAGTCATAAAGAACAATTAGATTTTCAATCATAGTTCCATAGATTCCTGCCTCTTTTTCTTTTTTAGCTGAAGATCCTTCATCTGGGATTTTACCGGCATTTGGAGAAGTTAAAAAGCCTGTTAGTATCTCACCAAAGTTTCCGACATCAGACTCTCCCGCAAAAGGATTAGCTGATCCTATACTTTTTGAAATACCAACAGGCCCTGTCATTCCTGGAAAAGGCATGTTTCCAAATCCTGTATTCACTTATTCACCCCCCTCCGATTAAGCTGGCTGGTAAATTAATTACCAACACCTATAGCTTTATCGGTTAAAACCGCTGTTAATTTAGCTGCTCTTATGGGGTCCATGGCTGCTAAAAAGGAGGCTGTTTTATCGGCAGAAATTTTTACAAGGATGCCAATAACAGTATCGTCATCAAGATTGTCAAAGATTCTTACAGCTTCCACATCTTCCATTTTGCTGTAAATTTGTGCTAATTGGGCGCTTTGAACATCCTTTTGACTTAAATTAATTATTTTTTCTTCCAGCTGACTAATTTGGCGCAGGTAGTCATCCTTGAGAACATTAAAATTTTCTGCTGCTTTTTCTTTTTCAGTCAATAAAGTTTTCAGTTCTTCAATTTCTTTTTTTAAAGATTTATTTTCATCCTCTAATGGAGCAATAATCATAAAAGGATCGTCTGTTTGAAATCTTTTACCAATTACAGGCATGTCAGCCAGGGCCGTTTTAAGGTCAAAAACACCTGTTGCATTCAAAGCTAGCAAGAGGCCAGCAAAAGCAAAAATAATGCCTAAAATCAAGATGGTTATAATTAGTCTCCTGTTACTCATTGGCCGACCTGCTTTCTGTGAATATTTTTGTACCTATTTCATCCATTTCTTTTTGTTCTAACTGGTCTGCTTCAAAAAGATATTGCTCATATTTTTTTTCTTTTAGTTTTTCTAAAGTCTTTCTTTTTTTCATGGCTTCCTGGAGCTTTAAAACTGCCTTATCTTTTTCCATTTCAATATAGGATAATTCATTATCTGTTAAAATCAGTCTGTACCTGAGGGAATCAAGATAGTTTTCATAAAGAATGATCTCATTGATGGCAGCCTGCTTAACCTTCTCTTCAAGGGACCAGGATATTTGGCCAAGAACCCATTCTTTTTTTGCCTGCATTTCAAGGAGGCGTTTTTGCCAGATAGCCAGCTCTTTCTTGGCTTCTTCTTCTTCATTTAAGGCCAGCCTCAAAAGCACATCAAGGCGGAATTTAAATTTAGCCATTATTTCTTACCATCTTTAATGATATTGTTCATTATTTCAACTGTTTCTTCCAAGGAATAATTAGCATAAACATCTTGCCTGAGAAAAGCATTAATCTTATCTATTTTACTTATGGCCAGGTCAATCTTTGGATTTGAACCGGGCACATAGGCACCAACGTCAATCAAGTCTTTTGCTTCATTGTAGACTGCAGTAAGCTCTTTTATTTCCTGAGCAAGATTATAGTGATCATTTGTTACTATGTCCTTCATAACCCGGCTGACAGAATTTAAAATATCAACTGCCGGATAGTGATTTTGAGCTGCAATTCTGCGGCTGAGAACAATATGCCCATCCAAAATACCTCTTACAGCATCAGCAATGGGCTCGTTCATATCGTCACCATCAACCAGAACCGTGTATAAGCCTGTTATTGTCCCTTTATCCGAGGCGCCAGCTCTTTCAAGTAGCTTGGGCAGCTCCGCAAAAACTGAAGGCGTATAACCCTTTGTAGCAGGTGGTTCACCTATGGCTAAGCCCAGTTCCCTTTGAGCCATTGCAAATCTGGTAACTGAGTCCATCATGAGCATAACGTTGTAGCCCTGGTCTCTGAAATATTCTGCTATTGCTGTAGCAGTATATGCCCCCTTTATCCTGTAGAGGGCTGGCTGGTCAGATGAGGCAACTACAACAATGGATCTTTCCAGGCCTTCAGGTCCCAGGTCTTTTTCCAGGAACTCTTTTACTTCCCGGCCCCGTTCACCAATCAGGCCAATAACGTTAATATCTGCCTTGGAGTTTCTGGATATCATGCCTAAAAGAGTACTTTTACCAACACCAGATCCTGCAAAAATACCCATTCTCTGACCGATTCCGCAGGTAAGCATACCGTCGATTACCTTAACTCCCGCTTCCAGGACACTGTCTATTCTTTTTCTTTGCAAAGGATGAGGCGGCGTATTACTTAGGGGGTAAATTTGCCCGTCAACAGCATTTAGACTATCCATAGGATTACCAAGGGCATCTAAAACCCGGCCTCTGAGTTTTTCTGAAACTTTTACATTAAGGCTGGAACCTGTGGCAACAACTTCCGTTCCCGGGCTGATGCCTGCAAAGATACCAAGAGGCATTAGGAGAATCCGCCCATCTCTAAAACCAACAACTTCTGCCGGTATCTGTTCATTTTCACTATTAATATAACAAAGCTCCCCTATGGAAGCTCTTGGTCCAAGGGAATAGATAATCAAACCAATTACCTGGTCTACATATCCCTTGTTTTTTATCATGTTCATCTTTTTTATTTTATTCTTATACTTATTTAAATCAATCATAATTAAAACCGTCCTGAAGAATGGCCTTTAATCTTTCCAAGTTTTCTTCCAGGTTTACTTCAAGAATCCCTTGTTCAGAAATGAGAACAGAATGGCCTGCTTTAAGGCTGCGGTCAATTTTTATTGATAAGTGTCCTGTAGTTAAGAGAAGATTTAGCTCTTCCTCTTTATTTTCTAAAAATTGATAATCATCTGCCGCCAGTTTTAAGATAACTTCATCTTTTGCATCTTTTACATAATCTAATAGATGTTTGGCAACCTCTTCTACCAGAACCTGCCTGTCTAAAATTGGCCCCAAACAAATCTTATCTAAACTATAGGTAATAAAATCAATAATTTCTTTTTCATTGTTTTTAAGAATAGTCTCTTTTTCTGCGTAAGCCTGGCCTACCAGTAAATCTGCCTGAGCCATTTTTTCTGCAAATTCTTCTCTGGCTTTTTCAAGGCCCATATTATAGCCCTCTTCATAGGCAAGCCTGCCCTTTTCTTCCAGTTCAAGCTGGCCGTCAGCAACCAGAGCCTCAGCCATAAGTTTGCCTTCAAGAATCATTTGTTCCGTTTTCTTTTCAGCATTGGCTAACAAATCTTCTACCTTTTTTTTAGTATCTTCATATATTGCCTCGGCAATAAGGGCCGGATCTTCTTCTACCATAATCAATTGGTCTTCAATTTCACCAGAAAGAGAAAGTCTGTTTTCATTATTATTTATATAATTAAGGCGATTAGCTTTAATAATTCTAGACAACTATATCGTCTCCTCCACCTCTGGCTACAATAATTTCTCCGGAATCCTCCAGTCTTCTGATAGTTGCAACTACCCTCTGCTGGGATTCTTCTACGTCTCTAAGCCTGACGGGGCCCATAAAGTCAATTTCCTCCTGAATGGTTTCCGCAGCCCTCTTAGACATGTTCCTTTTAATTTTATCTTTAACTTCTTCAGTAGTTCCTTTCATTGCCATAGCCAGGTCTTTTTGTTCAATATCCCTAAGAACCTTTTGAATATCCTTATCGTCAAGAAGAATAATATCTTCAAATACAAACATAAGTTTTTTAATTTCGTCGGTTAACTCTGGATCCTGAATTTCAAGGTTTTCAAGAATTGTTTTCTCCGTGCTCCGGTCAACCTTGTTAAGAATTTGAACTATAGATTCAACCCCACCAGCTGTGGTAAAGTCTTGAACCATAAAGTTAGATAGTTTCTTTTCCAATACATCCTCAATGTCTTTTATAACTTCCGGTGAAGTCCTGTCCAAAAGGGCAATCCTCTTGGCTACATCAGATTGCATTTCTGATGGCAGTGAAGACATAATAGCTGCAGATTGTTCCGGGTCTAAAAAAGCCAGAATCAAGGCAACTGTTTGGGGGTGTTCATTTTGGATATAGGTTACCAGCTGAGCTGGGTCAGCCTTTCTGACAAAGTCAAAGGGTTTAACTTGCAGGCTGGATGTAAGCTTATTTATAATACTTATAGCTTTTTGATTACCCAGGGCTTTTTCCAAAACGTTCTTGGCATAGTCAATTCCACCCTTGGCTATATATTCATTTGCCATGTAAAGCTGATAAAACTCCTCAAATATCTTAGCTTTTTGTTCAGAATCAACCTTACGGACATTGGCAATTTCCAGAGTCAGCTGTTCTATTTCATCTTCTCCAAGATTTTTCATTACCTGAGCAGACTGTTCTGGCCCAAGAGAAATGAGCAAAATAGCAGCTTTTTGTCTTCCCAATACCTTATCTCTCGCCACTCACTTCACCTCATATCTTCCATTAACCAGGATTTAATAACTCTAGCCACTTCTTCAGGCTGGGTTTTAGCCAATCTCTCAACCTTTTTCTGAATTTCAGCCTTTTCTATTACCAAAGGATCCAGATCATCAAGAGAATCACCTTCAAAATCTCCAGCAGTTAAATCGCCAACCCTAAGGCCAGCCAGACTATCGCCTGCTTTTTGATCACTTCTGCGTTTAAGCAGGAAGGCCAAAAGAACCAGTCCTATAACTGCCAGCAAGAAAAAGGCATAACTAATATACTTACGCATTTGTTGATTTCTCAATTCTGCGGCAATTCTGTCCTGCATATCTTCAAAAGCATCTGTATTAAAAGGCATACCAACTACATTTATTATATCTCCTCTTTGGAAATCAAGTCCGGCAGCTGAAGCCACCACATTTTCCAAAGATACTCTTTCTTCGTCAGAAATCTCTCCGTCAACGATGACAGAGATAGATAGTTTAACTATTTTACCTGGTGCCTTAACCCTAAGTTCGGTGATTTTATCAATTTCATAATTTCTTATTGATTCGCTCTGGCTGCTGCTTGACTGCCCACCACTGTTTTCCTGATAACTGATTGTACCGGGAAGATTAGTATCAGTTCCTGCCACACCACCTGCACCAGAAGTGCCCGATGATTTAGATTCAGAACTTTGTTCGCTTCTTATTACAGAATCTCCATAAGTTTCTGAGCTGATTTCAACATTATCAAAGTCAAATTCTGTGTTTACGCTTACTACAGCCTTGCCAGAACCCTTTACCCTCTCCAACATACCTTGAATAGAACGACTCATTTCATTTTCATATCTGGACTTTATGTCAAGCTGGGATACCGTCATAGTGCTCATTGAATAGGGCGAATTGGAACCAACGATACCATCTGATAAAAGATTGCCATATTCGTCAACCACAGTTACGTTTTCAGGCTCCAGGCCTTCAACTGCATTGGATACAAAGTAAATAATTGATCTTACTTTTTCTGCATCCATCTTCGAGAAAGATTTTAATTTAAGAAAAACTGAAGCCTTGGTTGGCTTGGATTCAGAAATAAAAATTGAAGTTTCCGGAATAGCCAGGTGAACCATGGCACTTTCCACTTCATTCATCCTGGAGATGGTTCTTGTCAGCTCTCCCTGGAGGGCAGCTAAGAATCTTACTTTTTTATCTGTTTCTGTTTCGCCAAATCTTGTTTCATTAAAACTTTCAAAGCCTACTACTCCGCCAACGGGCATCTCGGTAGCCAAATCAAGACGCAACTGGTGCAAAAGACTATCCGGCACCAGAATTGTGGTCCCATCTGAGGATAGCTTATATTGAATATTCATTTCCTGAAGTTTCTGGCTAATGCTGGCAGATTCGGTTATAGAAAGGTTGTTGTATAAAGGTACATATTTCTTTGAGGTCAACAAAAGACCGGTAACAAGAATAGCAATTACAAGAGAAATAGCTGCTCCGGAGTATAAAAATTTTTGATTGGTTGTAAGATTATTCCATCCCGATCTTATTTGTTCAAATGTTCTCTTGAGAAAATCCAAGGTCTCACCTCTTATAGCTTATTTTACCTATCTTTTATGCTTTAAATTTGCATTCTCATGATTTCCTGATATGACTCCAAAAGTTTATTTCGAATTTCTATTGTTAACTGCATAGCAATACTCGCCTCTTCTAAAGCCAGCATCAAATCAGGTATATCAACTGTCGGATCAGAGGCAGCAAATCTCATGGCCATCTCATCACCCTTGTGTTGAAGGTCATTAACTTCTCCCAAGGAATCTTTTAAAAATTCAACAAAACTTTTGCCTTCCTGCAAGTTATCAGTTTTTGTTAAATTCGCAGGGTTTAAAAGGTTTAAGTTTATTTGATTAATTTTCATTTCCAATCACCTAGCCTCTTCCAATTTCTAAAGCCTTCATGGCCATACTTTTAGCAGAGTTCATCACAGTGACATTAGCCTCATAGGCTCTTGAGGCAGAAATCATATCAATCATTTCCTTAACAGGATTAACATTAGGATACAGGACATAACCTTTCAACTCCCCTTCTTCTTGAATAGCATCAGGATGTTCAGGTTCATATTCCAAACGGAAAGGAGCTTTATCCTTTAAGATTTTATCAACTTTGACCCCTTGTAAATTACTAACCTGCTCTCCAAGAATAGATTCAAAACTACGGTAGGGTTTAAAGACAGCCATTTGTCTGACGTAAGGGCCACCTTCTTCTGTTCTGGTGGTCTCAACATTGGCAAGGTTATTTGATATTAAGTCCATTCTTAATCTTTCAGCACTCAGGCCTGTTGCACTGGTACGAAGGGAATTAAAGATTGTCATTTTTATCTTCCTCCTCTTACGGCGTTTTTAATACCTGCATATTTCTTAATTGCTGTTTCAGTCAATGTATTATATTTAATTGTGTTTTCTGCTAATTCTGCCAGTTCCATATCTAAATCAACATTATTTCCATCTTCTCTCATGGATCTACTGAAGTCTGTTTTAACTTTTGGATTTATTTTATTTATATCTAAAGATAGGGGAAGATGGTTCTCATGAGTTCTATATAGCTTGCCCGCTTGGCCAAGCTGACGATTAATTGCTTCTTTTAGCTCTGAATCAAAGTCAACATATTGCCTCTTGAATTCTGGCGTATTGATGTTGGCGATGTTGTCAGAAACCACTCTTTGTTTTACAGCTGCAGCATCCATAGATTTTGCTAATACGCTAAGTATTTTCTCTTTACCAAAATTTATCATAATACCCCTCCTCAATAAGATATTTTACCATTTTTATGTATAAAAACCAAAGCTTTTAATAAAACTTTGGTTTTTTAAATTGTTTTATAGTTTTTTAATTTTTATAGTTTTTTAATCTCTTTTAAAAGATAGTCATTAAGAACAAGAATATAGGTTCCCTTCATGCCCAGTGATTTTGATTCAATAACCCCGGCACTTTCAAACTTTCTTAAAGCATTAACTATCACAGAACGGGTGATTCCAGCCCTGTCAGCAATTTTGCTGGCCACTAAAAAACCTTCTGGGCCATTTAGCTCTTGAAAAATATGTTTTGCTGCATCTCTTTCAGAATAAGAAAGGCTGTCCATAGCGACCTTAACTGCTGCCTTATTTCTTTCTTCTTCCTCTTGCTCCTCTGTTTTGGATCTTATAATTTCCATACCAATAACAGTAGCTCCATACTCAGAGAGGATGAGGTCAGCATCGTCAAAATTTTTATTATTTCTGGAAATCAAGAGGGTGCCTTGCCTGGTTCCTGCGCCAATAATGGGAATGATGCAATAAGTTTTGCCACCCAAAGGACATTGGTCAGCCTTTGAAAAAGTACAAAGACCATCAGTATTGGTCAAGTTTGCCTGAGTCGCTCTGATTGAAAGAAGGTATTCATTAAAATCCTGGTCAAATCTTTTTTCTTCTTCGATAATCTGATCAACTATCTCGCAGTGAAAATCTTCCAAAAAAGAAGACCCCAATATCTTTCCTCTTGCAGAAATAATATAGGTGTTACAGTTTAACATATCAGTAAGAACTCCGGCCATCTCTCCAAAGTGAACTGGATTACCCGCAGTTTTTTGCAGCATCCTGTTCAGACCTCTCGTTTTTTCCAGCAAATCTTTCATGCCTTCACCTCTGAATACTTATAAAATATATTGGTCTATATTTCTTCCTATGGCGTAATCCAGCTTTTGATCTACAAAATCCTGGTCAATGATTATCTTTTTTTCTTCCTCGTAAGGGGCTTCAAAAGAAATATCCTCCAGAAGTTTTTCCATAATTGTATGCAGTCTTCTGGCACCAATATTTTCCTGTTCAAGGTTCGCATGGTAGGCCAACTCTGCAATTCTTCTAATGCCATTGTCAGAAAATTCTATATATACTTTATCAGTTTTTAACATTTCTGTATACTGAATTATCAGAGAATTCTGAGTATCTTTAAGGATTTTAACAAAGTCATCAACAGTAAGTGACTTTAGTTTTACATTTATAGGAAAGCGCCCCTGAAGCTCTGGAATTAGGTCTTCTGGTTTAGCTATGTGAAAAGCCCCGGCGGCAATAAAAAGAATATGATCCGTTTTTATATTGCCATATTTTGTTCTGACAACACTTCCTTCAACTATGGGCAAGATATCTCTCTGTACACCCTCACGGGAAACATCCGGGCCATGAGAGGACTGACGGGAAGCGATTTTATCTATCTCATCTATAAAGACAATTCCATAATCTTCTGCTCTCTTTATAGCCTCTTCTTTTATCTCTTCATAATCAAGTAAGTTTTCATTTTCTATGTCAGTAAAAATCTTTCTTGCCTCAGAAATTTTAACCCTTTTTTTCTTTTTCTTTTTGGGCATAAACTGAGAAAACATATCCTGCATGTCATCGGCCATATCATCCATACCCATGTTGGTTAGCATACCCATAACTGGTCTGCCGCTTTCAGCAATCTCAATGTTAATATACTGGTCTTCCAGTTCAAAGCGGGCCAGCTTGTGAAAAAGAATCATTCTTTTTTCTTCCCAAACTGAAAAATCTTCACTGTCTTCATTTTCAGAGGAAGAAGAGGGCTGGCCAAAAAGATGACCAAGGCTTTCCAGAGGATTCTTTTTTGATTGGACAGGAGGGTGGATAATATCAAGAATTCTCTCCTGAGCCAGAACCTCAGCCTTTCTCTGATTGACCTCCATTCTTTCAGTCTTAACAATTTGAAAAGAGCTTTCAGCCAAATCCCTGATCATGGAGTCCACATCACGGCCAACATAACCAACTTCAGTAAACTTTGTGGCCTCAACCTTTACAAAAGGAGCCTTTACTATTTTGGCTAATCTCCTGGCAATCTCGGTCTTACCTACTCCTGTTGGGCCTGCCATTATAATGTTTTTGGGGCTTATTTCTTCCTGCAAAGAACCCTTTATCTTGCTTCTTCTGTATCTGTTTCTCAGGGCAATTGCTGCACTTCTTTTAGCCTCTTCTTGCCCAATAATATATTTATCAAGTTCTCTTACAATTTCACCTGGAGTATAATTTTCCATTTACAGCACCTCCTCTAAAGAAAGAAGACTAATATTATGGTTTGTAAAGACACAAATGTCTGCAGCTATTTCCATGGATTTCCTGGCTATCTCCTCTGCACTTAAATCCGTATTTCTAGAAAGTGCCAGGCCGGCTGCCAGGGCAAAATTTCCGCCGGAACCTATGGCTGCAACATTCTCATCTGGCTCTATTACTTCACCAGTACCTGAAAGCAGAAGAAGATTTTTCTGGTCAGCTACCAACATCATAGCTTCTAATTTTCTTAAAATTTTATCCCCACGCCAGTCTTTGGTCAGGGCAACGGCGGCTTTTCTTAAATCACCGCTGTTTTCTTCCAGTTTTTCTTCAAACTTCTCAAAGAGTGTAAAGGCATCGGCCACACTTCCGGCAAATCCTGCCAATATTTGATCTTTGTATATTTTTCTCACCTTGCGTGCTGAGTGTTTCATTATGGTGTTTTGTCCAAAAGTAACCTGGCCATCTCCTGCAATAACAGTCTGACCATCTTTTTTAACTAAAATTATGGTTGTTGCCTCAAACATTTAAGCACCTTCTTTTTATTATTTTAAGCTCTGGGGTGAGCCTGGTTGTATACCTGCATTATTCTATTTTTAGAAACATGAGTGTAAATTTGTGTTGTTGATAAATTAACGTGGCCTAAAAGCTCCTGAACTGTACGCAAATCAGCTCCATTATTTAAAAGATGAGTTGCAAAGGAATGCCTAAAAACGTGAGGGCTAATTTTTTGGTTTATAGAGTAGCTTTTAATATATTTGTCTAAAATATACCTAACTCCCCTGCTAGTCAGAGGCCCCCCCTTACTGTTTAAAAAGAGATGACTATTAGCTTCTTTTTCCAGTTTGGGCCGGCCATCTTTAAGGTAGGCTTCAATAGCTTGGCTTGCCTTTTGTCCCAAAGGAGCAACTCTTTCCTTGTTGCCCTTTCCCCTTACTTTTAGATAGTCTTCTTCAATCATCTTCTTTTCCAGTCCCGTTAATTCAGAAACCCTGAGGCCTGAGCTATAGAGCAACTCAAAGATAGCCTTATCCCTTAAGCCTGCTGAAGTCTCTAAATTAAAAGAGTTATCGAGAAAATCAATCATATCAATTTCATTTAAAACTAAAGGTAACCTTTTTTCTGCCTTGGGCATCTTTAGTTTTTCTGCAGGATTTTCATTAATTAATTTATTTTTTTTCATAAAGCTGAAAAAACCTCTTAAAGAGGTTATTTTTCTGGCGATAGATTTTCTTTTATATTTTTTACTGTTTAAGTGCATAATATAGCTTCTTAGATTCCGGTTGTCTACATTAAGAGGATCAAAAATATCTTCTTTTTTTAAATATTCAAAAAAAAGCCTGATGTCACTTTCATAAGAAGAGATGGTGTTCTCAGAATAATTTCTTTGATATTTTAAATATTCAAGATATTTGTCCAGATTCTCCTTCATTTTTATCCTCCCTTAAAAATCCTTCAAGACTCTCTAAAGCTCTTTGGGCAAGGAACATGTATCTTTCTTTTTTATTTTTTATTCTTTCTTCCAAACCTGGCAAAAGCCCAAAGTTTATATTCATTGGTTGAAAATTTTTAGAACTGGCTGTCACAATATATTCATGTAAAGAACCTATTGCTGTGTTGCCTGGTAATTTTACCAGAGGCAGACCCTTTAGCATTCTGGAAGCATTGAGACCTGCCACATAGCCAGAAGCTGCTGATTCAATGTAGCCTTCCACCCCTGTTATCTGGCCTGCAAAAAAAGTTTTAGGGTAATCTTTAAGGTTGTTGTATGGATTTAAAAGTTTGGGGGAGTTTATAAAAGAGTTCCGGTGCATAACCCCATATCTGAGGAATTCAGCATTTTCCAGTCCAGGAATCATACTGAAGATTCTTTTTTGCTGGCCCCATTTTAAATTGGTTTGGAAGCCAACTAAATTAAACATGCTGCCTTCCTGATTTTCCTTCCTTAATTGAACAACAGCATAATATTCTTTCCCAGTATCAGGATGCCTAAGACCAACTGGTTTTAAGCAGCCAAAGAGTAGAGTTTTAGGTCCTCTTTTGGCTAAAACCTCAAGGGGCATGCATCCTTCAAAAAATATTTCCTTGTCTATTTGATTTGGGGCGATAGTTTCAGCCTTAATCAATTCTTCATAAAAGAGCTCATATTCTTCTCTGGTCATGGGGCAGTTTAAGTAATCCGCAGTTCCTTTATCATACCTGGAAGCCCAAAAGACCTTAGAAAAATCTATGCTGTCTGCGCTAATGATAGGGGCTGCTGCATCATAAAAATAGAAGGAAGAATCCCCGGTCATTTTTTTTATTTGATCAAGAATCTTCCCCTCAGTCAAAGGACCAGTTGCAATAATTGTAATTTGGTTATGGTCAATATCTTCAACTTCTTCCTCAATGACTTCAATCAAAGGATGATTTTTGATTTTTTCAGTGATTTCCTGAGACATTTTTTCCCGGTCAACCGCCAGGGCCCCACCAGCAGGAACCTGATACAAATCAGCGCTGGCTATAAAAAGAGATCCTGCTCTTCTTAATTCTTCTTTAAGGAGACCTGGTGCTGTTTCCAGTCCAGCCCCTCTCAGGGAATTGGAGCATACAAGCTCAGAAAAATATGGGCTTGTATGGGCAGGCTGCATTTTATGAGGCTTCATCTCATACAGCCTAACCTTAGCCCCCCTCTGCGCCGCCTGCCAGGCTGCCTCGCAGCCTGCAATTCCCCCTCCAATTACTTTTATATAATCCTTCATCTTATTCCTCTTTACCTTTTTTTATTTCATGGCCACATTCATTATTAGAACACTTGTATTTTTCAAGACCTTTATTTCTTTTTATAGTCATCAAAGAAGCACATTTTGGACAAGGATCTTTTGCCGGTTCATCCCAGGATACAAATTCACAATCCGGAAAATTACTACATCCATAGAACCTGCGTCCTTTTTTACTTCTGCGGACAACTATATTGCCATCCTTGCAATCAGGGCACTTAACTCCTGTTTCCTCAAGAAGGGGCTTTATATTCCTGCATTCAGGAAATCCCGGACAGGCTAAGAACTTACCATAACGACCAATTCTTACAACCATGTTCCTGCCGCACTTATCGCAAAGTTCGTCACTCTCTTCTGGCTTTATTTCAATTTTATTTATCTCTTTTTCTGCCTGCTCCAAGTCAAGAGAAAATTTATCATAAAATTCCCCAATTACATCTTTCCAGGCCAGTTTACCTTCAGCTACTAAGTCAAGTTTTTCTTCAAGTGAGGCTGTAAAATCATAATCTATAATCCCGGAAAAATAGGAGGTAAGAAGTTCATTGACTATATTACCCATCTCTGTTGGAAAAAACCTTTTATCTTCTTTTACAACGTAAGACCTGGCTAAAATAGTCATTATTGTAGGTGCATAAGTACTGGGGCGTCCTATGCCCATTTCTTCCATAGTTTTAACCAAGGAAGCCTCTGTAAAGCGTGGGGCTGGCTGGGTAAAATGTTGCTCTTCATAAAGTTTTGTCAGAGTAATAGGGCTGTTTTCTTTTAAATCGCCTATAACAGACTTTTCTTCCTTCTCTTTACTGTCCATAACTAAAGTAAATCCGTCAAAGATAACTCTTGAACTTTGAGCTGTGAAAACAAAAGGGCCGCCCTTTATATCCAGCTTAAGCTGCTCATATTTTGCTGCTGCCATTTGACTGGCAAGCATTCTCTGCCAAATCAGCTTATATAATCTATATTGATCGCGGGTCAGATAAGCTTGAATTGAATCTGGATCAATCTCGATAGATGTTGGCCTGATTGCCTCGTGGGCATCCTGGGTCTGGCTCTTATTTTTATATACTCTTTTTTGGGAGGGCAGATAAGCTTTGCCGAATCTCTCTAAAATATATTTCTCAGCTTCACTTGCTGCTTCATCAGAAATCCTTGTCGAATCTGTTCTTATATAACTAATTAAACCCAGGGTATCTTTTTTTAATTTTATACCCTCATAAAGTTGCTGGGCCACCATCATAGTTTTTTTAGTGGTAAAATTTATCTTTTGGGCAGCCTCTTGCTGAAGGGTTGATGTAGTGAAAGGTGCTCTTGGCTGGCTTATTTTTTCTCTCTTGGAAATTTTATCTACAGAGTATGTTTCTTTCTTAATTTGCTCTGAAATATCCATAGCCTCTTTTTCATTACAGATTTCAGCTTTTTTCCCTGAAATGCTATGGAGCTTGCCTTTTATTTTTAATTTGTCCTGCTTAAAATCACCATCAATAGTCCAATATTCTACTGGTTCAAAAGCCAGAATCTCTTCTTCTCTTTCACAAATTAATTTAAGTGCAACTGACTGAACCCTGCCTGCGCTCAAACCTTTTTTAACCTTGCGCCAAAGAAGGGGGCTTAATTTGTAACCCACAATCCGGTCCAGAACTCTCCTGGCCTGTTGGGCATCTACTTGGTCATTATCAATGTATCTTGGACTTTTAATAGCCTCTTTTATTCTTTTTTTAGTAATTTCATTGAACTCAACTCTGATGGGCTTATTCTCATCTAAACCAAGCAGACTAAGCAGGTGCCAGGAGATTGCCTCTCCTTCTCTGTCAGGGTCAGTTGCTAAATATACATTAGAAGCTTTTTTAGCCAGGTTCTTTAATTCAGCTACCTGTTTGCCACGGCCTCTTACTGTAATATATTTGACTTCAAAGTCATTTTCCAAATCTACTCCCAGTTGGCTTTTGGGCAGATCTCGCAAATGGCCCATGGATGCAGCTACCTTATAGTTCTTCCCCAGAAATTTTTCTATTGTTTTTGCTTTAGCCGGAGATTCCACTATCACTAAGTTGTAAGTCAATTTCTCACCTCATATAATCACAAAATATTTATTGTTTATTTCTTTTTTAATTATTCCTTTTATTTCTAAAATAGAAATAGTTCTTATTGTCTCAGGTTCACTCTTCTTGCTTGCAGAGAGTATTTCCTCAAGACTTTGCGGGTTGGCTTGCAATTTCTCTACTATACTAAGCTCTATCTCTGTTAAATTCAAGAAATTTTTATGTCTGGCCCTGATTTTAAGCATGGGATAGAGGTCCGTTAGTATATCTTCAGCCGAGGTAATAAGCTGGGCACCATCCCTGATTAGTTCATGAACCCCTCTGGTATTGGGATTGGTTACCAGGCCAGGCAGGGCATAAACTCCAATACCTTGTTCATTGGCATGGCCAGCCGTTATCATAGACCCACTGGTAAGACTTCCCTCAGTAATAAGTAAACCATCAGCCAGTCCACTAATAATTCTGTTTCTTTGGGGAAATGTGTACTTTGAGGGTGGAAAAGCAAGAGGATATTCAGAAAGCAGAAGATTAGTACCCCCTCTCATCTTGGCATAAAGGTCTGCATTTAGTCTTGGATAAATTACATCAATACCCGATCCCAAAACTCCAATGCTGCCTGACTTTGAATCAAGAGAGGCCTCATGAGCTATCCTGTCTATCCCAAGTGCCATGCCACTTACTATTGAAACACCATTTTCAACCAGAGATTTTACAATTTTTCTTGTTTCCTCCCGGGCATAAAGACTTGCATTTCTTGCACCCACAACTGCAATTTTAAAGTTAGGCCTGTATTCACCTTCTACATAGATGATTTGTGGGGGTGATGGAATATTTCTTAATTTTTTGGGGTATTCCTGATCGAAAATACTGTAAATCTTAAGATCCCTCTTGTCAAAATACTTGTCAATATAGGTAAAGTCAAGTTTACCAGCCCTCTCTCTGATGGAAGAAAAAACTTTTTCCTTAGGATCAAAAGATCTTATAAAATCCAGGGCATCATCTGTATTTTTAAAATCCTCCAAATCACTTAACAAAATCTCTTCCATTAAATCTCTGCCCCCATTACCTAACAAGGAATGAATTTTGGCCAAATTCCTTTTTTCTAAAGACATAGACTTTCTCCTTTTGGGAATTAAAAAAAGTCCCGGAGGACTTTTCTTAAAACTCGTATTCTTTATTAAACTCAAGGACCTGAGCCCTCTGCCCTATTTTTCGCACACCTTCTGCGAATTCCTCAGGGTCCTGCATAATATAACCAAAAGTATTATAGTGCATGGGTATGCTCAAATCTGCTTTAATAAGGCCGGCTGCATAAAGAGCATCTTCCAGACCCATAGTGTAATTATCACCTATAGGAAGGAGAGCAAAATCTATCTTATGCCTTTTGCCAAGAAGCTCCATATCTGAAAAGAGACCTGTATCGCCAGCATGATAGACAGTTTTTCCATCTACTGTTAATAAAAACCCACATGGGTTGCCTGCATAGATAACCTGATCTCCCTCAAAAACTGCTGAACCATGCTGTGCTTCAGTTAGCTGAATTCTGCCAAAATCAAAATTAAAACCTCCACCTATATGCATTGGGTGAGTTTTGGCTCCTTTAGCCTGACAGTAGCCTGCCAGCTCAGCAGGAGCAACTATGGTAGCATCAGAGTTTTTAGCAATAGTCAATGCATCACCCAGATGGTCATCATGTCCGTGGGTAACTAAAATATATTCAGGCTTCAGGCTCATGATATCCACCTGTGTGTGAGGATTGCCGGTCAAAAATGGGTCAATTAAAAAAGTCTTCCCTCCTGCCTCAATCATAAAAGCAGAATGTCCAAAATAAGTTATCTTCATTTTTAATCTCCCTTCACTTTTAATATCTTAGAAGAGTCCGCCAAGTTCCGCCATTTCATCCATTTTAATGGAGTTCTCTTCTGTCAATTCTGGGAAATACATATCTTTAACCTTGTTGATGTTATAAATTTCTGTAGTTCCTTTTACTTTGATAATAATTGCCGGAATATTAACTTCTTCAGGCATTTCTTCTGGAATAACTGCAGCCATATTAACTTCCATTACCATGTCAATATAATTCATTCTTACATCGTTCTTTGCATCTAAGTAGTAGATTGAATCCATCTTGGAAACTGTGATTGCCTTACTCATATTTTGCACCATTTCCATAGATTCTGCAAAGATTTCTTCCATTTCTTCCTGGCTTATTTCGCCTTCAAGAGCTTCCATTTCTTTTTTGAAGTTATCTTCCATTTGCTTTAAAAATTCTGGGTTTTTATAAACTGAATCTAAAACCTCAGTGAAAAGAGCCTTGCTTTCATCTTCAGTAAGTTTAAATTCAATTGGAGTAAGTTTTAACTTCTCACCATTTTTTTCATAGTCAATTTCTGGGCCCGCCTTTGTATTAGAAGCATTCAAATAAGCAGACATAATTTTATTGGATTCTTTAGCAATGTCCATAACAAAATCTGCATCAAACATATCCTGAGCTTGTTGGCTATCGTTTAGAATCAAATATTGAGGGAAAATAGGAACTTTTATGAAAAACTCTTTATCCCTGTACATTTCAATTGTATAGGCCATGCCGCCTAAGTCAGCTGTAATTGAACCAGATAGTGCCATTTTTTTGTTGTCCATATCCATTTTGCCTTTTAATTTTACATCTGATAGTAATGCCATAACCATATCTAACTCAGGACTGCTTTCACCTACGTCAACAGATAAATCCATTTCAAATTCCTGTGATGATGATTCCATTGCTACTGATTTCTCAAAAGATTCTTTTAACCTGTCGATAGGATCCTTCTTACCACATCCTGCAAGTGAAAATACTAAAATTAAACTTAAGAATAGAGCAATAAATTTTTTGTTGATTATTTTGTTCATTTTTTTTCCTCCTGTCTTTTTATAGATATAATTATAACATTTATTTTGTATTTATATTATAATAACTAAAAAAGCATCTTATTGGAGGGAGCAATGTGAAAAAAGTACTGGTTCCTGTAGATGGGTCTCAATATTCCATGGAAAGTATCCGAATTTATAAAGACTTACAGCTTTCGGCCTTTAATGAACTCCATCTTTTGAATGTACAAACTATAGGCCTGCCCTTTGAGAGCTACAACAAACTTTCAGGTGAAGAGAACTTAATTGATTCTCTAAGGCAAGAGGGCCAGGAAATTATTGATGAAGCGGCCAAGCTTCTGGACGGTGAGAATTACATATCTGCTGTTCGTATCGGCGATATCATTGCAGAAATTCTGGCCTATGCTGAAGAAATCGATGCTTCATTGATAATTGTTGGCTCCCATGGGAAATCTGCCCTAAGTTCAGTTATTCTGGGCAGTGTTACTTCAAAACTTCTTAGTAACAGTAAAATTCCACTTTTAGTCAGCAGAATATAGGCATATAAAAAAGGTCCTCTTTTGAGGACCCTTTTTTATGCTCTTTTTATATTTTAATATTTTTCATAAATTTCAATTGTCTTGTCTACCAGGATATCCATAGCATCATAGATATAAACTCTTAGGGCTTCCCTTACATTGACGCAGGAAAGTTCTGTGCAGCCAATAATAACACTCTTACATTCCTGTTCATATATTAGCCTTTCTATCAATTCTTCTAAAAGAGTTGAGTCAAGATCCATATGCCCTTTTATGTTGTTATAGATAACACTCATAATTCCTCTTTGTGATTTCAAATCAGGCACAGCCAGTTCTATACCATATTTCTCACAAACTTTGTTATAAACACCTGAACGTACGGTTCCATCTGTTGCCAGGAGTCCAACTTTTATACCTGAGCCGTGCTCCTGGTGAATTTTTTTGACTGCCTCTTCCACCATATTTATAATTTTAATGGATGTCATTGCCTGCATATCGTCGTAAAAAAAGTGTGCTGAGTTACATGGTATGGCAAGATCTGTCACACCCGCAAATTCAAGAATTTCAAAATCTCTTTTTATGCTCTTTAAAAAATCTTCAGACCTGTTTCCGATAATTACCTCTGTCCTGTCTGGTAATGTAGCATGATTAGATATAAGTAAATTTAAGTGGTCCTGGTCCTTTTCTGCCTTGGTTGACTCAACTACCCTTTCAAAAAATTCAGATGTAGCTTTTGAGCCCATCCCACCAATAACACCGAAATATTTTTCCTTTTTCATTATATACCTGCCTTATTTTTATATTTTGATATTGCTTTTAAAACAATTTCTTTCTCATTAAAAGGTATTGCTTCAGTCCCAATTATCTGGGCTCTTTCATGGCCTTTACCAGTTAAAAGGACCAGATCTCCAGAACCGGAAATTTTTATTGCATTTTCTATAGCTTCTTCCCGGTCAACAAAGGTTCTGTAATTAACCTTGTCGTCAAAAGACTTAATACCTTCAAGAATTTCAGCCAGGGCTTCTTCCTGATTTTGTTTTTTAGGATTATCTGAAGTGACAATCAAATAATCAGCATACTCAGCTGCTGTCTTGCCCATGGCCAGTCTTTTAGAGCGGCCAGCTAAACCAGGGGGAGCATAAACTCCAAAAACAAGGATCACTCTGCCAGGAAAAAAAGGTTTTAGGGACAAAACCGTTTCCTTTAAACCGTCCTCCGTGTGGGCAAAATCAATCATAACCTGAATTTCATCATCCCTGTAAACTTGCTCAAATCTGCCTTTAACCCCTTCAACCCTAGCCAGACCCTCTTTTACCTGATTAAAAGAAAGTCCGTCAGTAAGAGCAAAAGCAGCTGCCCCCAGGGAGTTGTAAATGTTAATTTGTCCAGGCAGGTTGACCTTTAATCTGCCCGAGTGCTTTTTAGAGAGAAGATCATATTCAACATTTTGTAGAAAGTAAGAATGATTAAGAGCCTTGAAATCAGCTTCAGTTTCTATTGCATAAGTATATTTTTTACCTTTAAGGTTATTTTCTTCCTTTAAAATTTTAGAGCCCCAATAATCATCACTATTTATTATATTTAAGTTATCTGTCATCCGAAATAGTTTTCTTTTTGCCAGATAATAATCTTCCATATTGTTATGAAACTCCATGTGATCCGGAGAGAGGTTTGTATAAATAGCTCCATGAAAGTTAAGGCCAGCAACCCTGTTTAAAACCAGAGCATGAGATGAAACCTCAATGAAGCAGTAATCAATCTCTTTTTCTGCCATTTGTGCCAGGATTTTTTGCAGCTCATAAGACTCTGGGGTAGTATTAGTCAGTGGAATTTCATTACCGGCAACATTTGCTCCTATAGTCCCAATCATCCCTGTCTTATAGCCTGCGGCCTTATATATTTCATTCAAAAGATGAATAGTAGTCGTCTTTCCGTTAGTTCCGGTCACTCCCACCAGCTTCATTTTTTTTGCAGGATTGGAAAAGTAGTTTGCACTTATTAAAGCAAGAGCAAAGCGTGTATTCCTCACTTTAATATAGGTTGCATTATCGGTAATTTTTACGTTTTTCTCTACAACTATAACATTTGCTCCATTTTCAATAGCCTGGTCTATATAATCATGGCCATCAGCTTCTGCCCCTTTTATAGCTACAAAAAGAGAACCTGGCCCGCAAGACCTGGAATCGTAGGAGATATTATTTATTTCCAGATTCAAACTGCCAGAAGTTTTATCGATATTAACTCCATCAAAAAGCCTTTTTAAATCCATTTTCATAAGAAAAACTCCTAAAATTAACTTATTACTAAGAATAACACATAGCTATTTTCAAGTCTATGCAGAGGTTTAATCTTTTGCTAAAAAGTGTAAAGGATATTAAGATTATAATGATTAAGGAGGAAAATATGAACGATATACTAATTGCTATTGATAGTTCCGAAGAATCCCTTGTTGCCCTTAAAATGTTCCTCAGTATTTCCAGTTTAAGGAAAAATAAACTCCACCTATTAAATGTCCAAAAAGTAAGGATTCCTCATGAAGAATACTTTACCCAAGGTGACCGCCGCGGGCTTATTAAGTATCATACAGAGGTTGCAAATGAGATTCTTGATAAATTTATAGAGCACATCGAAGAAGGTCAGGAGTATGTTACCGCCGTCCGCATGGGGGACCCGGTCACAGAAATAATGGACTATGCTGATGAGATTGATGCTGATCTAATTGTAATGGGATCTCACGGTTCAACTGGTTTGACTGCTGTTGTCATGGGCAGTGTGTCAACCAAGGTTATGACTTATTGTAAGAGGCCAGTTATGATTACCCGTCCACCCCACCTGCTTAATGAAGAATTTAAAAAGAAATATTTGGAATTATAAGACTAAAAAGAAAAGAGACCCTATTGGGTCTCTTTTAAATTACAGAGAGGGCAAAGACCTTTAATATAGTAATGTGTTTCTTCAAGACCAAAACCTTTTTCTTTTAGGTTCACTGAATCTTCCATAGATGCAGGAAAGTCAAAAACTTTTTCACATTGCCTGCAAAGGAAGTGGCCGTGAGGGTTAACATTAGGGTCAAAACGAACTTCTTCCTCTTTAATAGTAATTGTTTGAACCAGATTTTTTTCCTCAAAAACCCTCATAGTATTGTAGACTGTAGCTTTAGAAAAGGTTGGGATTTCCGACTTTAAGTCATCATAAATTTCTAAAACTGTAGGATGATTTTCGTTACCTATAAGGTACTCCATGATTTTCATCCTTTGATAGGAAATGTTAATATTATTATCTGTTAAAATTTCACGGGCAAGTTGTTGTTTATCTAGCATATTTACCACCTGTCCTTATTATTATATTCTTCATTTACATAGAATAACTCTTAATGCCCCGTAATGCAATAGGGTTTTAAGAAATTATAATCTATATTGAATAGCTTCTGCTATATGGGCACTGGTGATTTTTTCCCTTCCTTCCAAATCTGCGATAGTGCGTGCAACTTTTAAGAGTTTATCATGAGCCCTTACACTTAAATTTAGGGATTTATAAGCTTCTTCCATTAGAAGTTCTCCCTCATCATCCAAGAGGCAATATTTATTCAAATCATCTTTATGCATATTAGCATTTGTCTGCCCTTTTTTTCCTTTAAATCTTATTTTCTGAATTGCTCTTGCCCTTTCAATTCTTTCCTTTATTTGCTGGCTGCTTTCAGCCACTGCATCTGTCTTTAACTCCTCATACAAAACTTCTCTTGAATATAAGAAGATATCTATCCTGTCTAAAAGTGGCCCAGAAAGTTTGTTTTTATAGTTTCTTATCTGACTTGCGGTACAGGTGCAAGCTTTCTTCTCGCTGCCCAGATAGCCGCAGGGACAAGGATTCATACTTGCGGCCAAAATAAAATTAGCTGGGTATTTTATCTTAGCTCTCAATCTTGATATGGTTACCTCCCCATCTTCAACTGGTTCCCTCAGGGCCTCCAAAACTTTCTTTTGATATTCAGCTATTTCATCTAAAAACATAATACCCATATGACTGAGGCTAACCTCTCCAGGTTTTGGAAAAGATCCTCCGCCGACCAGGGCAGTAAGGCTGCTGGAATGGTGAGGGTTCCTATAGGGCGGCAAGCAAATAAATGGTTTTTCCTGGTCAAGCTCACCAGCAACACTATATATTTTCGTTATTTCTAGCATTTCCTCATAGTCTAAATCTGGCATAATCCCTGGAATGCACTTGGCCAGCATAGTTTTTCCTGTCCCCGGGATTCCTTGGATTATGAAATTATGCCCTCCGGCAACAGCAACTTCTATACCCCTTTTTATTAAAAATTGCCCCTTTACCTGAGAAAAATTATATTGAGAATTTAATTTATTCTTTTCTCTTTCTGCCAGCAAATCTATCTTTTCTTCAAAAGGAAGAGGCAAGTCAAATTTAATCCAATCGGCAACTTCCCTTAAAGATTGGAACTTATAGCAAGTAATTCCTGCTAAAGCAGCCTCAAGACTATTGGCAGCCGGCAGTATAAAGTTTTTCTTTTCGTCTGCAAAGTGCAGGACGGCCGGCAAAACTCCTCTTATAGACCTTAAAGTGCCATCTAGGCCCAGTTCGCCCATAAAAATATGATTATCATAATCAAAACAACCTTCTGCCAATTGGCCACTTGCCCGCAAAATTCCTATAGCAATGGGCAAATCATAAACCGTGCCTTCTTTCCTGATGTCAGCTGGAGCCAAATTGACGATTATCTTTTTAACTGGAAAATCGAAGCCAGAATTTTTAATAGCTGCTCTGATTCTTTCCCTGCTCTCTCTGACCATAGAGTCAGAAATTCCAACAATCCTAAAATCTGGTAAACCATTAGAAATATCTACTTCAGTAATAATTTTTTCTACCTGCATGCCTGTATTGGCAGCGGAATTTATAAATGTAACCAAAAAAATCCCCTCCTGCTATATCTTTCAAAAGAGGAGGGGATTTTCCTTATTTAATTTCATTAATTCATTTTTTGTTTTTTGTTTTTTTATTTTAAAATGTTACCTGCATTTTCAAGAGTTTCTACAGTTTCTTTCATCAGCTCATCAACTATATCTTTAATGCTTTGTTCTTCCCTGATAGGAACTATACTTTGTCCAACCTGTACCAGGCCATATTCACAGTCGCCTTCAACTGCAGCTTTTCTGTTTGTACCTGTAGCAAACTTATTAAGTTCATCTTGTTCTACGCCTTTTACCTCCATGGAGATATACTCATCCGTAAACTTACTTCTAAGGCCTCTTACTCCGTGGCCTCTGGAATAGCCAGTTACTACAACATCAGTATCTGTTGCTGCGATAATGCTTTGTTTAGCATTTGCATGTCCTGGAGATTCAAAAGCAACCAGGAATCTTGAACCCATCTGCACTCCTGCTGCTCCCATAAGAAGGGCTGCTGCGATGCCACGGCCATCAGCAAAACCACCCGCCATTATAACAGGAATATTTATTTGCGGAAGAATATTAGTCATGTGGGCCATAGTTGTTAAAGTCCCAATATGTCCTCCGGCCTCCATACCCTCAACAATCATTGCATCTGCGCCTTTTTCTTCTACCCTTTTGGCGAGTTTCAAGCTGGGCACAACTGGTAAAGTCTTGATGCCAGCAGCCTTCATTTTTTCAAAAAATGGTACTGGGTTGCCTGCTCCCATTGTTACAAAAGCAACTTTTTCTTCTATAGCTATATCAGCAACCTCATTTACTCTGGGGTCCATCAGCATAAGATTCAGCCCAAAAGGCTTATCAGTTAATTCTTTAGTTTTTCTAACCTGGTCTCTGATCCAATCAAGCTCTCTGCCACCAGTAGAAATTACTCCTGTTCCTCCGGCATTGCAAATTGCTGAAACCATATTGGCATCTGTATACCAAGCCATAGCACCCATAATTATCGGATACTCAATTCCAAGTAGTTCTGTCAATTTTGTTTTCATTGCCTTACCTCCTCATTTTTATTTAAAGACAACTATACCCCTTAAAAATATTTTCTAATCCCTTTTAGCCAAGACTACCTCTTCAGCCTGATCTGTCTTGTCTAACCTTACTAAAATTAATTCTGTTTTTGCTGATGGGACATTTTTACCAACAAAGTCAGCCCTGATAGGAAGCTCTCTATGCCCACGATCTACCAAGACTGCTAATTGTATAAGATGAGGCCTTCCAAGGTCAATTACAGCATCCAAGGCGGCTCTAATGGTGCGTCCTGTGTAAAGAACATCATCTACAAGAATTATTTTTTTGCCTGAAATATCAAAATCAATATCAGTACCATGGATTACAGGCTGATCAGCAAGAGTAGTCAGGTCATCACGATAGAGCGTTATATCCAAATGGCCTACAGGAATGCTTACCCCTTCTATACTGTTAATTTTCTCTGCCAGCCTTTCTGCCAGGGGAACACCACGGGTTCTGATGCCAACAAGAGCAAGTCCTTCTGTACCTTTATTCCTTTCAATAATTTCATGGGCTATTCTGGTAAGAGACCTATCAATGGCAGCTGAATCCATAATCAGTCTTTTCTCAGTTATATTCATAAGCACTATTCCTCCCTGAATTTCTCGATTGTTTTTTCTATCTCATCTGAAAAAGCTATTTCAAAGACCATTTTTTCTTCCTTCCCTGGATGGAAAAAGCCTAATCTGTAGGCCTGCAGAAGCTGACCTTCAATTTCAGGAAAATCGCTCTTTCTGGGACCATAAGTTTTATCTCCTATAACCGGATAGCCCAGCCAAGCCAAATGTACTCTTATTTGATGAGTTCGCCCAGTTTCCAGTGAACATTCTAAAAGAGTATAGCCTTGGGGAAACCTCTCAAGAACCTTGTAGTTGGTTATGGCTTCTTTAGAATTTTTAAAGGTAACCTCCATTTTTTTTCGGTCCTTACTGCTGCGGCCAAGAGGAGCTTCTATTCTGCCGGCAGGCTCGTTAATCAGCCCCTTTACTAAAGCGTAATAAGACCTCGCAACTGTTTGGTCTTTAAACTGCTGGGCTATAGCCAGGTGAGTTTGATCATTTTTGCAAACAAGTAAAAGACCACTGGTATCTTTGTCTAACCTGTGGACAATTCCCGGTCTAAGGAGGCCATTAACAGCAGAAAGGTTTTCTGTATGAGCCAATAGGCCATTAACCAGACTTCCCTGGTAGTTACCAAGGGCAGGGTGAACCACTATGCCTTTTTCCTTGTTAACCACAAGAATATCTTCATCTTCATAAATAATATCAAGGTCCATTTTTTCAGGAAGGATTACTATTTCCTGACTTTCTGGCAAATCAATCTTAAGACAATCTCCATCGACAAGTCTGTAGTTAGATTTTACAGCCTTGTCATTTACCAGAATCAGTCCCTTACTTATCTGTTTTTGAATGATGGCCCTTGAAAGATTTTCATAATAATCTGCCAAAAACTTATCTATTCTTTCACCTTCTGATTCACTTTCTATTAAAAGTTCTTCAATCTTCATTTTTATCTCCTTTTATAAGGTAAAAGGCTGTTACCAGCATCCCTACAACTATAAAAATATCAGCAATATTAAAAACCGGCCAAATCCTAAAATCAAAAAAATCTGTTACTGTGGCCTTAAGAGCCCGGTCAACAAAATTACCAATTGCTCCTCCCAGAGCCATGGCCAAGAAATAGTTTATCAAAGGATTCTCTTTTTCCATTAAGGTCATAAAATATATGATAAGTCCGCATATTAAAAAAGTGGCCAGAAGGAAAAAAACTCTTTTTTCTGCCAGAATACCAAAGGCAGCACCTGGATTTTCAATATAGGTTAAGTGAAAAACATTATTAATTATTGGTTTTGATTCGTAAAGGGCCATATTGCTTCTTACCAGATATTTAGTCAGCTGATCAAAAAGAAGAATTCCACTTGTTATAAGAAAATAAATCATAGGAACCTCATTTCAAAAATGGCGGAGAATGATCTCCGCCTAATTTTTTTCTTGTTTTTACTTTTTTAGTTGGTTAGAGACTGGATTGGAGCAGGTATTCTGCCCCCTCTGGAAATAAATTCTGAAGAATCAAAAGAACTCAGTTTCATAACCGGAGCTCTGCCTAAAAGGCCACCAAACTCTACTGAATCTCCTACATCCTTACCTGGAACAGGAATAATTCTAACAGCTGTGGTCTTTTTATTAACCATGCCGATAGCAGCCTCATCAGCGATAATAGCTGAAATGGTGCTGGCCTTGGTAGTTCCCGGAACTGCAATCATATCAAGACCTACAGAACAAACACAAGTCATTGCTTCCATTTTTTCGATAGAAAGAGATCCTTCCTCAACTCCACGAATCATACCAGCATCCTCACTCACAGGTATAAAGGCCCCGCTTAAGCCACCAACATGAGAAGAAGCCATAGCCCCGCCTTTTTTAACAGCATCGTTAAGCATAGCCAGGGCTGCAGTGGTTCCGTGGGTACCTACTCTTTCAAGTCCCATACCCTCAAGGATATCTGCAACGCTGTCACCTACAACCGGAGTTGGGGCCAGGGATAAATCGACAATACCAAAAGGAACATTTAGCCTTTTGCCCGCTTCAATACCAACCAATTCGCCCATTCTTGTGATTTTAAAGGCTGTTTCTTTTATTTTTCTGGCCAAGGTTCCAAGCTCTACTCCTGGATTTGCCTTAACCACATTGGCAACAACACCGGGACCGGAAACACCAACATTAATTACTGTTTCTGGCTCACCAATACCATGGAAAGCTCCAGCCATGAAAGGATTATCCTCAGGGACATTACAAAAAACAACCAGTTTGGCACAACCTAATCCATCTCTGTCTTTGGTTCTCTCTGCGGTATCTTTTATTATCTGACCCATGAGGCCAACAGCATCCATATTGATGCCCGCCTTTGTGGTACCAATATTTACCGAAGAACATACCAAATCAGTTACAGACAGGGCTTCAGGGATTGATCTTATTAAGATTTCATCACTTTTTGTCATCCCCTTATGAACCAGGGCTGAAAAGCCACCAATAAAATTGACTCCAACGTTCTTTGCAGCTGCATCAAGGGCCTGAGCCACAAAGGTATAATTATCTGTTTTACAAGAGCCAAGTATATTTGCGATAGGGGTTACTGCAATCCTTTTGTTGATGATAGGTATGCCATAGTCTCTTTCAATTTCCTCTCCAGTTTTAACAAGATGCTCTGCTCTTTTGGAGATTAAATCATATATATTATTATAAACTTTTTTAGGATCTTCGTTACTGCACTGTAAAAGGGAGATTCCCATAGTGATGGTTCTGACATCCAGGTGTTCAGACTCTACCATCTTTATCGTTTGTAAGATTTCTTCGTTACTAAAACCTATCGGCACTTTTCTACCCCCTTATATTCTATGCATATAGTGAAAAACGTCTTCACGCTGGGCAGAAATTTTTACCCCAATTTTTTCTCCGGCCTTCTCAAGTGTATCTTTAAGGCCAGCCATGTCTACTTTAGCTGATGAGATATCTACTATCATAATCATGGTAAAAAAATCTTGCATAATGGTCTGGCTAATATCTAAAATATTTGCATTATTGTCGGCCAGTGTATTAGCTACCCCGGCGATAATGCCTACCTTATCTTTTCCAACTACTGTTACAACAACACGAGAGTTTTCTTGTGACATTTATACACCTCTTCAGCTTATTTTAATTCTTGGGCACAACGGGCACATACTTCTGGATGGTCAGGGTCGCTGCCCACATCTTCAGTATAAATCCAGCATCTTTCACACTTAAGTCCTCTGGCTTTTTTAATTACAGCCTTAAGACCAGGAAATTCTTCTGATGAGTAGGCCTCATCTTGCAGATCAGCCAGTTTTTCAACTGAGACCTGAGAGACAATAAAGATATTTGGCAGACTCTCTTCTATAGATTTAAGGAAATCATAGTTTTCACCTTCAGCAAAGAGCAGAACCTCTGCATCCAGAGAGTGTCCAATTTCCTTATCTCTCCTTTTCTCTTCTAATGGCTTAGCAACAAATTCTCTAATATCAAGAATTTTAGCCCATTTCTCGTCCAGTTCCTTATCAGACCAAGCAGAATCAAGTTGCGGCCAGCCTATAAGCTGGGGGCTGGCTTCCTTTTCCTTTGCTGGAAAATGACTGTAAACCTCTTCCATGGTAAAGGAAAGAACTGGTGTAAGCATCTTGATTAAAGCAAATGATATTTCATACATAGCCGTTTGGGCCGACCTTCTCTTTAATGAATCTGCCTTTGATGCATACATTCTGTCTTTTATGATATCCAAATAGATTGCACTCATATCAACTGTGCAGAATTTATGAATGGAATGATAAACCACGTGGAATTCATATTCTTCATAAGCCCTGCTAACTCTTTCGACCAGGCTGTATAGCTTGTGCATAGCCCAGCGGTCCAGCTCTAGCATATCCTCCTTGGAAACCTTATCAGCTTCATAGTCAAAGTCTGACAGGTTGCCCAAAAGGAATCTGAAAGTATTTCTGATTTTTTTATAACCTTCTGCAGCCTGTTTGATTATATTTGGTGAAACAGCTACATCACTTCTGTAATCCGCCGATGAAACCCAAAGCCTTAAAATATCTGCACCCATTTGATTGATAACATCAAGGGGGTCGACACCATTACCCAGGGATTTGCTCATCTTTCTGCCCTTTTCATCAACTAAAAAACCGTGGGTCAGAACAGCATTATAAGGAGCTCTTCCAGTAGTCGCTACTGAAGTGCTCAGTGAGGAGTTAAACCAGCCTCTGTGCTGGTCACTGCCTTCAAGATATAAATCTGCTGGCCATCTAAGTTCTTTTCTTGTTGTTAAAACAGCCTTATGGCTGGAACCAGAGTCAAACCATACGTCCATTATGTCAGATTCTTTTGTAAAGCTTGTGCCACCACAATGTTTGCACTCAAGACCTTGAGGGATAAGCTCCATAGCATCTTTGGCAAACCAAATATCAGATCCATTTTCTCTGAAAAGATTCTGAATGTGGTTAATTGTTTCTTCTGTAATTATTTCTTTTCCACAGTCCTGACAGTAGAAGATAGGAATAGGGACGCCCCAGGTCCTTTGTCTGGATATACACCAGTCACTTCTTTCAGCCACCATGTTGTAAATCCTGTCCCTGCCCCAGGCTGGAATGAATTTTGTGTCATTGATTGCCTTCAGGGCTTCTTCTCTGAAACCCTCAATGGAAGCAAACCATTGCTCAGTTGCTCTGAAAATGGTTGGATGTCCACATCTCCAGCAGTGAGGGTAGGAATGTTCAAATTTTGAGTAACCCAAGAGGTATCCATTGTTTTCTAAGTCATCAATAATTATTTTATTGGCATTATCAACCTTTTGCCCAGCATATTTGCCAGCTTCAAGGGTAAATTCACCCTTATTATTTACCGGTGATAAAATTTCAAGATCATATTGCTGAGCAACTTCAAAGTCTTCAATACCATGTCCTGGTGCAGTATGGACAGCTCCGGTACCACTGTCTAAAGTTACGTGGTTACCCAAAACCACCAGAGAATCTCTGTCCATAAATGGATGGCGGCAAAGTACTTTTTCAAGTTCTTTACCCTTGAATTCCTTAAGGACTTCATACGGCTGGTCAATTTTGTTTTCTTTAAGAACATTTTCAACTAATTCTTTTGCTAAAAGTAAGTTCTCGCCATTAACTCTGATTAATTGATAATCATAATCCGGATGAAGGGATATTGCCAGGTTGGCAGGTAAAGTCCAGGGGGTGGTTGTCCAGATAACAATATTATCTCCCTCTTCTAAAAGGCCTTTCCCATCTGAAACTGGAAATTTCACATAGATTGAATAAGAAAATTTGTCATGATATTCAATCTCAGCTTCTGCAAGGGCAGTTTGGCAATCATAGCACCAGTTAACTGGCTTAAGTCCCTTGTAGATGTAGCCTTTAAGAGCCATCTGACCAAAAACGCCAATTTGTTCTGCTTCAAATTCTGGTTGAAGAGTTATATAGGGGTTATCCCAGTCCCCTCTTACACCCAGCCTTTTAAATTGTTCCCTTTGAATTCCAACATATTTTAAAGCATATTCTTTACAGTTTCTTCTAAACTCAACCTTATCATCCTGAGGGTTTAGGCCCATCATTTGGATAGCCTTTAACTCAATAGGCAAGCCGTGGGTATCCCAGCCGGGCACATAAGGGGAGTAAAGACCTTTTTGCGTCTTATGCTTAACAATTATATCTTTTAAGACCTTGTTTAAAGTATGACCCAAGTGAATATCGCCATTGGCATAAGGAGGTCCGTCATGCAAAATAAAAGTTTCATTCCCTTTGTTTTTTTCATTAACCAGCCCATAAATATCCATCTCTTCCCATTTAGCCACCATTTCTGGCTCCCTTGAGGGAAGATTACCTCTCATTGGAAATTCTGTAACTGGTAAATTAAGTGTTTTACCATAATCTTTCTTTTCCATATAGACTTGCTACCTCCTGCTAGTATGTGTAATACCTGTTTTTTATTTTTCTAAGAATTTAAAAACCTTGTTTTTAAATTCTTCCTCTTCTTCATCAAATAAGCCAGCATCATATTCTTCCTCATACTCTTGAGAGAAGTCATTGACCATAATAGTTGTACTAAAATCTTCCTGGGCTGGCTGAGCTGGTTGGAAATCTACAGCCGGGATAGCAGTTTCTTCTATTACCTGTGAGTTTTCTTTTACTTCTTCCACAAGCTCCTCAGCTTTGATTCTCTTTTCAATTTCTTTTGCAAAAGACTTATCTTCTGCAAGTTGTCCAAATTCTTTAATATTACTAATTTGTTTTTCAAAAAGACTTATGAGATTCTTTTTAAACTTATCTGACTGGTCAATAAGATCTTGATTTACAGTGTTAAAAGACTTGGCATCTTCTTTAGCCTTGTCAAGAATGAGAACCGCCTTTACTGTAGCTTCATTTATTATACGGTCTTTTTCAGACATAGCTTCTTTTATTGTATTATCTGCTGCCTTTTCTGCCGAAATCAGTGCCCTGTTGAGGCTGCTTTCTATATCGACATACTTTTCAAGTTTTTTTCTTAAAATCTCTTTTTCTTCTTTTAGGCTGGCATTTTCTTTGTAAAGTTCTTCCAAATCTTTGATAACCAAATCCAGAAAACGATCTACGTCATCTAAATCATAACCTCTTACAGAACGCTTAAATTCTTTGTCGTGAATATCTTTTGGTGTAATCATAAGGCACCCCTCTTTATAAGAATTTATTTATCAGAACTCTATAATTTCCTTTTTTACTTTGGCCTGAGGCCTGTACAATAGTAAATCTGCCCTTTCCCCTAAGACTTACCAAGTCATCTTCCTTCAGGACCTGGTCAGATTTTAAACATTCCAGATGATTTACCTTTACCCTGCCCGCCTGTATATAGCTTTGGGCCTGACCTCTTGAACAAAACCAGGCCTTGGCAATAAAATTATCCAAACGCCAGGAAGAGATGCTGACAGTCATTTCCTCAAGAGATTGCTCTGGGAAATTATAATCAGATACTTCCAAAAGTTTACATTCAAAGGAATTACCTTTAATCATGGGAAAATTATCTGCCAGATAGATTGCTATCTTACGGTCTAAAACGAGAATACAGGTATCCTTATCAACAAAAATATCTCCTGTTTTTTCTCTTTTTATACCTGAGCCCATGAGAGCCCCCAGAAGATCACGATGACTAATTTCATTCATTAGTTTTTTTGCTCTGGCTTCTAAAATTAAGATATCAAAATCTGCATCTTCTATATTAGACCCTAGGGGTGCAAGACAAAGTCTTTTTCTTTCTGCCCCTTCATAAGCCCCATAAAAAAAATAAAGAAGACTATCTCTCTCTTGCTTTAAAAGAGCCTGGGAGTAGAGAGCTTCGGGCGGTTCCATAAAGTCTGTCAGTATTTTTATTTCTTTATCTCTGACTTTTTCGATTTTATCTGCTATGAAATTATTTATATATTTTATATTTTTACTCAAAATAAATCCTTTACCTTTTACATCATGGAATAAAGAATGCTTATCAATAATTTCTTTAAATAACTAAGCAAAAATATTGCCAAAATCGGCGAGAAATCTACCCCACCCATTGAAGTAGGGATTAACCTTTTTATGGGCACTAAAATGTAATCTGTTATTTCTACAACAAAATCTATCCATTTGTTATTAACTCCTGGAGAGATCCAGGACAAGATAACCCGCCCAATCATCATCCAGTAAAAAACATCAAAGGATACATCTACTATTTGAATTAATATATACAAAAACTACACCCCTTACTTTAATTCTTGAGCCTTTTTGTAACTCTCAATAACAGCTGTCATTACTGCATCCCGGAAAGAATTTTCTTCAAGGGCTTTTATTCCTTCAATTGTAGTGCCAGCAGGTGAGGCAACCCTATCCTTTAACTGACCAGGATGTTCTTTGGTTTCAAGCAACATCTGGGCAGAACCAGACAAGGTGGCTGCTGCTAAAAAAGCGGCATCTTCACGACTAAGGCCACAATATACTCCTGCATCTGCCATAGCTTCAGCAAAAAGAAAAACAAAGGCAGGTCCACTGCCACTAAGGCCAGTCAGAGCATTTATATTTTTCTCTTCAATCACCAGGCTTTGCCCGATAGATTGTAAGAGTCTTTCAATTTCATCTTTTCTTTCAGTGGAAAAACCATCAGAATAACAAATGCCTGTTACACCATGGCCTACAAGAGCAGGCAGGTTTGGCATTGTTCTTACCAGCTGGGCCTGAGGAAAAGCTTCCCTTAAAGAATTAAGATCAACTCCAGCCATAATACTAATAATAATTCCCTTATAATCTTTGCCTATTCCAGCCTTTTTTATCTGAGGAAACACTTGTGGCTTTATGGCAAAAAAGACATAATCCACCTGGCTGAAAACTTCAGTTTCTGATTCCAGGCAGCTTATGCCGTACTCACTTTCCATATAGGACAATCTCTGATTGGAAATATCAAAGCCAAATATCTTTTCAGAAAAGGACTGGTCTCTTTTAACAAGTCCTTTGATAATTGCTTCGGCCATATTTCCACAACCTATGAAACCGATCTTTTCCAAACTTAGTCCTCCCTGTCATACTGGGTTACCCAAGCAAAAACCTCTTCCTGATCTTGTTGCCCGTATGTTTCTCTTAATTCACCTGAAATATTTACATTTGGAGGAACTACTAAAATAATTTTATAGCCAATTTTTTGCATAGTCCCACCGATGGCATAGGAAATCCCACCTATAAAGTCAATCATTCTTCTAACAAGAACAGGATCAGCATTTTCCATATTAATAATAACTGGTCTTCTGTCTTTTAGATTGTCGGCAATAATTGGAGCTTCTTCAAAATTTGTTGGTTCAACTACTACCACACTAACCTTATCACTTTTTAGTGCAACCAGGTTTGATGGCCTGTCCTTTTGGACTGGAATATAATTGTTTTCTTCCTGCATATCCTCAAAGAAATCTTCTCTTTCTTCTCTTTCTGAGTCACCAAAGCCTAAAGCTTCCCAAATACCTTTAAAAGCCATAATTATTGTTCTCCTCTCAAGCAAATAGTGAACTGCCGATTCTTACCATATCAGCACCTTCTTCAAGGGCTATATGGTAATCGTTACTCATACCCATTGAAAGATGTTGTAAGTCTGCATTATTATACTTTTGTTTTTTTAATTTTTCAAAAAGATCTTTCATTTGCTTAAAATACTTTCTGGCATCTTCAGGATCCTGGCAAAAAGGAGTTACTGCCATTAGGCCTAGAATTCTTATGCCTTGCAAATCCTGAATACTTTCCAGGAAATGCTCAGCCTCTGAAAAATTGATGCCATGCTTTTGATCTTCCTGACCTGTATTTACCTGAATCAGGCAATTTACAAGTCTGCCTTGAGCAAGTGCCCTTTTAGACACTTCCTCTGCAAGTCTTTTGCTGTCAAGGGAATGAATTAACTCCACCTTGTCTATTATGTATTTTACTTTATTTCTTTGCAAATGACCAATAAAATGCCAGGTGATTTTTTCATCTTCCAGGCTTTCATTCTTATCTAAAAGATCCTGGACCTTGTTTTCTGCAAAAATTTTCTGGCCAGCCGCCAACAAGTCCAGAAGATTCTCCTTTGACTGTCCCTTAACAACAGCAATAAGCTGGGCTCGATTATTTATTGATTTAATTATTTTATCATAATTTTCCTTTATTGACATGAAAATCCTCTCTATCTTATATATCTTCCTTCAGAAACAAAACGGGGATTACTGATAATTTCGCTTGCACTGGTAAAACTATCAGTAAAAATGTGACCGTCTTCTATTTCTAATGAGTTAATTTCCTTAAAAACAATAAGTCCTTTAGAAACCTGATAAACCCCAGTTTTTCCATCTTTGTTAACAATCGCTTTTTGTGGAATCAGGTAGGTTTTAATTTCTTCGGTGATAATTTTTACCTCTTCCACTCTTTTTGGATTTGTTGGGTTATCTAAAAAATTCAATAAAAGTATTGCTTTTTGGCCTATGCCTTTTAAATTAATTACCTGGCCCCTAAGAGGATTCTCATCACCTGAGAATTTAAACTTGATGATTTCTCCTTCTTTTATAGGTTCTTTAAAGGAATCAATAGGGAGTTCTAAATATATTTTACCCTTGACCAGATTGTCTGTAATCTTTAAAAGTATCTCGCCCTGCAAATATGATTCTTTTTTACTATTATCAAAATCTGTATTAAATTCCTTTATTGCTTCCAGATTAAAAGTTGATGAATCAAAAGGATTGTCCGCTTCTTCCAGTTTATCGTATTTAAAAGAGACTACTCCACTCATTGAGCTTAAAACTTCTTTGCCTGCTAAATGGCCCAGAACTTGCTTATTACCAACCCTTTGGCCTTCTATTACGCTGGGCTTAAAAATACCATCCGAATTTGCCTTTACCAGCCTTTCATTAAAAAAGATATAGGCACTGGTATCATAGCCCTTGAGATAGGTAGTTTCTTGTAAAATTTCTGTTTTAATTATAAAAGTGTTAAGGATAAAATTATAGGAACTGTTCAATAAAAAAATCAAGAGAAAAATGAACAGAACGAATTGAAAAACCTTATTAGCCTTCATTGAATCTCCTTTTATCTGAGCATAATTATTGCTGCAATCCTTCCTGTTTTGCCAGCATCCAGCCGGTAGCTGAAAAATTTTTCCTTCTGACAAACTGTACAGAGCTTGAGGTCTACTATCTTTTCCAAGCCAGCTTTTTTTAGGATACTTCTGTTAATTTCCTTTAAATCTAAATTAGAATCATTTTTTACTATCAGTTGAGGAAATTTTTCCTGAAATTTTTCAATTAAATCTTCACCAACTGTATAATGTTCTTTACAAATTCCTGGGCCAATCATGGCCTGGATATCTTTGGGATTACTTGCGTATTCCTCAATCATCTTCTTTACAGTTTTACCAGCTATTTCAAGGTAGGTTCCCTTCCAGCCGGCATGAACGCTGGCTATGACTCTTTTTTTATGGTCAAAAAGAAGAATCGGAATGCAATCAGCAAACATAGTCATTAGAGGAATCCCTGGTAAATCAGTAATTATGGCGTCAAATGATCCAAGAAAACCAGCCTCTTCCTTTTTTTTAAGGAGAAAGATTTGGTCTCCATGGACCTGATCGGCCCAGCTTAATGCTTGCAAATTAAAGTCCAATTCCTCAGCCAAAAGAAGGCGGTTCCTCATAACCTTTTCTGGGTTATCACCCACGTGTAAGGCTAGATTAAGGCCTCTACAAGCTCCCTGACTAAAACCTGACTCCTTGCCGGTAAAAGCATAAAGGAGATCAGTATCTTCTGAAAATCCTCCCCTGCCATAGAGCTTAATTTTTTTCATTTTTTAAAATGAGCTCCTCAATTTCTTTCAGGAAAGTGTTTACATCTTTAAATTCCCGGTAAACTGAAGCAAATCTAACATAGGCAACTTCATCTATATCTTTTAATCTCTTCATAACTTCTTCGCCGATAATGGTTGTTGTGATTTCCTTATCCATATTGTTACTAAGGCTTCTTTCGATATCAGCAACCATCTTTTCGAGTTCTTCTATACTGACAGGCCTTTTTTCACATGCTTTAATAAGGCCTCTTAAAATTTTATCGGAGTCAAAGATATCTCTTCTGCCATCTTTTTTTACAACCACCAATGGAATACTCTCTAGTTTCTCATAGGTTGTAAACCTTTTTTGACAACTGTTGCACTCTCTCCTGCGGCGTATAGAGCGGCCTTCATCAGCGGCTCTTGTGTCTAAAACTTTCGTATCATAGGTATTACAAAAAGGGCAATTCATTTTCTTGCCTCCTCTGATTATTTTTATAAAAAAAAGCTATTGAGTCTGGCTCAATAGCCCCTAAATTACCAGTTTCTGCTTTGCCTGATAAAATCAGGAATATCGATATCATCATCGTCACTTGTAGTATCCATAGCAAACTCTTTAGTAATCTTATTTCCTTTTTCTTCATCGAAGCCCGTGGCAACTACAGTAACTCTAATCTCATCAGAGTTAATTGCCTCATCAATTACAGCTCCAAGAATAACGTTGCAGTTTTTACCAGCCAGTTTATTAACTTCTTCAGTGGCATCACGGATTTCATCCATTGAAAGGGTATCGGAACCAGTAAAGTTAAGAATAATTCCCTGAGCTCCATTTAAATTGGTTTCCAGTAAAGGAGAAGAAATAGCTGCTGTAACAGCCTTAATAGCTCTGTCATCACCAGTAGCAACACCTATGCCCATAATTGCTGTTCCCTTATCTTTCATAATTGTTTTAACGTCTGAAAGGTCAAGGTTAATTAAACCAGGCTTATTGATTAAATCAGAAATACCCTGAACACCCTGACGCAAGATATCGTCAGCAATTCTAAATTGTTGGTTTATAGGTACTCTTTTTTCTACTACTTCAAATATTTTATCATTTTGTATGGTAATAAGTGTGTCAACGGCGTCCCTTAATTTTTCGATTCCTTCGCCGGCATGCTTATTTCTCATGGAACCTTCAAAGGAGAAGGGTTTAGTTACTACTGCGATAGTTAAGGCACCCAGTTCTTTGGCAATCTGAGCAATTACCGGTGCAGCGCCTGTACCTGTGCCGCCGCCCATACCAGCTGTTACAAAAATCATGTCGCTGCCCTTAAGGACGTTAATTAAATCTTCACGGCTTTCTTCTGCAGCTTCCTTACCAATTTCCGGATTAGCGCCAGCTCCAAGCCCTCTGGTTAACTTTTCACCAATTTGCATTCTTACTGGTGCCTGAGATGAGATTAAAGCTTGAGCATCGGTATTTACAGCTATAAACTCAACATCTACTATATTTGCTTCTATCATCCGGTTTACTGCGTTGTTACCACCGCCACCTACCCCAATCACCTTTATAGTAGCTAACTTGTTAGAATGATCAAACTGCTCAAACATAAACTTTTCTCCTTTCGGTCATTATTTCTTTTTAATCACGTATGAATCTTTAAATCTTAAATCTATATAATCTATTTCTGAAAGGGAAATACTAACATCAACGATTTCTTCTATAATACTTTCCAGCATTTTTAGCTTGTTGTCAATATCTGCCGAATCACCAATCAGTACTTGTATACCATTTCTAGTGTACGCTATTATCCTTTTGTTATCTACATTAATTTCTGCAATTTTATTCATTAAAGCACCCTTGGAGCTTGAGATGATGTGCAGAGCCTCTTTTAAATAATCATCTTCTATTACTTTGCCCACACCTGGAATAGCATACAGTTCAATTCCAGTAATAAAGGGTAAATCATATTTTCCTGGCGACTGCCTGATATCAAGAAAAATTGCTTCCTGACTTACCTGAATAAAACCATCACTTGTTACTAAAAGTGCTAAAGGCTTTCTCTCAGTAATCTCTACCATTATTTTATTTGGGAATTTTCTTTTAAGCTCAACTTCTTTAACATAACTGTTAGTCTTAAAACTAGCTTTTATCTCATTTTTATTCAAAAAGACAATGTTTTTTCCTCTAATTTCATCCAGCTGAGTGTCCAGGGCATTTTTTTCAAGATAATAAAGACCTGATATCTGAGCATCAGCCACTTTGAAAATTGGGACATATAAAATCAGAGCCAGGAAGATTCCTGTTACGATTAGAAATTTTACCAAGAAAATCAGGATCCTGCTAAAAACTGTCCTGCTCTTTTGTTTCTTTTTTTCCTGCTTATATTTTTTTATGTCTGTAACCAAATCATCACCTTTAACTTCTCTTTATTATATCAAATATTAAAGCCCGGGAAAACAACGATTTTTAATAGTTACAAGTCTAATCAATTACTATTACTTCTCTTTCTAAATGAATATTATATTTTTCTTTTATAAGTTTTTCAACATTCTCTATTAGCAGTAAAATATCCTGAGAATCTGCTCCGCCAAGATTGATGATAAAATTCCCATGTTTTTCTGATATCTGAGCTTTATTAATAGCTAAGCCTTTTAAGCCTGCCTGATCTATAAGCTGGCCAGCCGAAAAGCCTGGAGGGTTTTTAAAAACGCTGCCGGCACTGGGGTAATCCCAGGGCTGACTTTTTAATCTCCCCTCTTTATAGTTCTCCATAAGGTTTTTTATTTCATCCTTATCGGCAGATTTTAATTTAATAAGAGCATCAATAACAATATAGCGTGATTGGTTTTTTAAAAAAGATTTCCTATAATCAAAGTCCATCTCTTCTGGAGAAAGGGTAAGAAAGTCCTCCCTCTCTTTATCAAAAACTCTCACTTCCTGGAGGATATCTTTCATTTCCCTGCCGTGGGCTCCTGCATTCATGATGATAGCCCCACCCAAAGATCCCGGTATACCAGAAGCAAATTCAAGGCCACTTAGAGAAGATTCCCTTGCCTTAAGAGCCAAGCCCATAAGAGAGGCTGCTGCTCCTGCCCTTAACTTTTGGCCGGAAAAATCATAATTGGCAAAAGATGGACCAAGTTTAAAAAAGATTTTATCAGTTTGTCCGGGCATAATGAGTAAATTGCTACCCTTACCCAGAATGAAAAACTTTTTCCCCTTTTTCTCTTCCTTGGCAAACTTAAGAAGATCAGCTTCATCCTCCCCCAGCCATAATTGAGCAACGGTCCCGGAGGTTTTCCAGGAAGTCAAAGTGGAAATGCTTACATCTTTTTTTATTTCCATTACTGCCCTCCAGATTTAGCCAATGATTCAGCAATTAGAAAAACGTCGCCAGCTCCCATAGTCATTATTAAATTATTTTGCTCATTCTCTAAAAGACTATCACTTATATATTCCTCAACCTGAGAAAAGTTATCCAGTAAAACTGTCTTGGATTGATCTTGAGGAGACATTGCCTGGAAAATATCTAAGCTTGTTGCCCCTGTCCTCTGGCATTCGCCTGCAGAATAAACTGGCAGTAAGAGTAATTTATCTGCCAAAGAAAAACTTTGAGCAAAGTCAGAGAGAAATTGCTGGGTGCGTGAATATCTGTGTGGTTGAAAAATAAGGGTTATATGCCCCTGGTGAGCCTGACGGGCTGCAGAAAGGGTGGCCCTTATTTCCGATGGGTGGTGAGCGTAATCATCAACAACCGTAAAGTTTTCTTCATTGAGCATAATCTGAAATCTTCTGTTTACACCATGAAAATTTAAAAATGCACTCTGGACCTCATCAAAAGAAACACCCAGCTTCATTGCCAGTGCCGTTGCACCAATAGCATTTTGTAAATTATGCAAACCTGGAATTTTAAGTTGCAGCCTGCCAAGAAGCTTATCATCATGATAAATATCTCCGCCAATACCAATATTCTCATAACTGATGTTTTTACTATAAAAATTAGCTTCTGCATCATCAAGAGAATAAGTTAAAGCTTCTGGAAAAACCTGACTCATTTTTTTTACGTTTTCATTGTCTATACAAAGGGCTATTAAATCCTTCCTTTCAGTAACAGAAAGAAAGAGTTCAAAGGCATTAATTATTTTTTCCATGGAGCCATAGTTTTCCATGTGGTCATCTTCAATATTGGTAATGATTGTCCCATAAGGAGAAAGCATAAGAAAAGACTGGTCACTTTCGTCTGCTTCTGCAACAAAATAATTACCCTGGTCAAGCTTGTAGTTACCCTGGATATTATTAAGAATGCCACCAACCATAACAGAGGGCTTTATTCCCGCCTCTTTAAGAATGCAGTAGAGCATGCCAGTAGTTGTGGTTTTACCATGAGCCCCGGCAACACAAAGAGCATTTTTTGAATTCATAATTTCTGCCAGTTTTTCAGCCCTGGGCCTTATTCTGATAGACTTCTTAAGAGCCTCAATATATTCAACATTATTCTCACCAATGGCTGAGGAAACTATCACTTCTGCCAGGGTATCTGAAATGTTATCTGCCCTATGTTCATAAACAATTTTGGCACCAGATTTTTCTAAATTCTCTGTGATTTTTGTTTTTTTAAGATCGGAGCCAGTAACTTCATAGCCTTGTTCAAGTAAAATTCCAGCTATGGCACTCATACCAATTCCGCCTATACCAATCAAATGAATTTTTTTCAAAGCATTACACCTGTTTCCTTAAATATATTTTCTACAATAATTTCCAGAGTTTTATGCTGACCTTCATGGGCAGATTTTTCTTCCATTTTGTTGATTTTTTCTTGATCTGCCAAGAGGTTAGTCAAAGTTTCTTTTAAAAGTTGTGGATTATTTTCTATTTCTTTCTCTTCCAACATTAACAGAGTACCTTTTTCTGCGAGTTCTCTGGCATTTTCAAATTGATGATTATTTGCAGCAAAGGGAAATGGTATTACTAATCCTGTCTTCCCTAAATAGGTCATTTCCGCAAGAAAAGATGCACCTGCACGGCTGACAGTCAAATCAGCAGCTGCCAGAGCCTTGTGCATATCATTTAAATATGGAAGAAGCTTAATATTATTAGATTTTATCTGCATTTTGTTGATTTCTTCAGTAATGAGAGAAAAGTCTCTCTTACCTGTTACATGAATCAGCTGAATATTATTTTCTTCCGCCCAGCTATAAAGGGAGAGGGCACTTTTATTAAGAAAAAGAGCGCCTCCACTGCCGCCAGTGATTAAGACGGTTTTCTTAAAATCTTTTACCCTAAATTCCTCCCTGGCTTCTTCCAAATCTATATCCTGAAATTCCTTCCTAACCGGAAGCCCACTATTTATAGTCCTGACACCAGCTGGAAAATGTTTTTGACTACCTGAGAAAGTAGTAAAAACAACTTCTGCAAATCTGCTGGTAATTTTATTGGTCAAACCAGGTATGGAATTTTGTTCATGTAAAAATAAGGGAATCCTCATTTTTTTTGCTGCCAGAGCCAAAGGAGCAGATACATAGCCACCTGTAGCAAAAATAAAAAGTGGTTTTTCTTTATCTAAAATTTTTATAGCTTCTTTTCTTGCCTTGATGAGCTTTAAAAAAACCTTCATTATTTTTAAAGGGTTTTTGCTGGTTAAACCTTCTGTCTCAAGAGCAAGAAAAGGGAGTCCCTTCTCCCCCATTATTCTTTCTTCCATGCTGTCCGGGGAACCCAGATAGATAATTTCAAAATTATACTCATCTTTTAATTTTTCAGCTATGGCCAGACTGGGGTAGATGTGACCACCTGTTCCACCACCAGTAAAAATTGCTTTCATTTTAATAACCTCAACGTCGAGAAATATTTAGTAGAACTCCAGCTGCAACCATATTTATTAAGAGGGAAGTTCCACCATAACTAATAAAAGGAAGAGTGATTCCAGTTGTTGGAAAGATCCCTGCTGCAACAGCTATGTTCATTAAAGTTTGAATTAAAATCATATTGGTAATTCCCAGGGCCAGGAGTCTGCCAAAAAAACTATCTGCATTCATAGCTGCATAATAGCCTCGCCAAAAGACCACCGTAAAAAGCATAATTATAAATAAAAGACCAATAAATCCCAATTCTTCTCCTGCAATGGAAAAAATAAAGTCAGTATGCCTCTCTGGCAAATGAAGGTATTTTTGTCTGCTATTGCCAATACCCATACCCCAAAATCCACCAGAGCCCAGGGCATAAAGAGATTTTATAACCTGGTAACCTTCGTCCAAAGGATTATCAAAAGGACGCCAAACCGCCATTATCCTGCTCATTCTATATTCTGATGAGAAAATAAAATAAAAGGCTGTTAATGCTCCTAAGATAAGCAAAGAGAAAACATGGTGAAATCTTGCCCCTGACTGAAAATAAGTTGTTATGGTAACCATCATTATTAAACCAGCTGTACTTAAGTCAGGCTGGCTGACGATGAGGGAAAAAACGACAACAATGGGAGCAAAACTTAAAAGGAAACCTTTAAAAGTTAAAAAATAAGTATGGTTTTTATTAATCCACCATGCATAAAAGAACAAAAGATAAAGCTTGGCAAGCTCCGATGGTGAAAATCTTGGCAAGGGGCCAATTTGCAGCCATCTGGTAGCATTGTTAACATTTACGCCCATGGGAGTAAATAAAAGAAAGAGAAAAATTATTACCAGAGCCCCACCCAAAAGAATCAATTGTTGATTATTATAAACCTTATAATTTATTTTAGAAACAAAGAGCATCATAGCAAAGCCCAGAAGAAAGGAAAATGCCTGTTTCTTGAAGAAATATAAAGCATCATTGTAAGATACAGATCCAAGATAGGAGCTTGAGCTTAAAACCATGACTAAACCAATCAGGGCAAGGGCAAGTATTGAATACAATAATAATGGATCAATTTTTTTCTTCATTATATTTTTTTACCAGTTCCTTAAATGTATTTCCCCTGACTTCAAAGTCTGGGAACATGTCCCAACTGGCACAGGCTGGTGAAAGAAGGAGAACTTCACCCTCCCTTGCCGCAGCTACTGCCCCTTTTACTGCATCTTCAAAAGTATCATTAACTACGTAATTATTATAGCCTATTTTATCAAGCTCAATTTTTATTTCTTCTCTGGCCTTACCCAACAAGAAAACCATTCTGCACTTTTCTTTTATCATTTTGGCAAAATCAGTAAAAGAATTGCCCTTATTCAAGCCACCTGCAAGTAATATTACAGGCCGGTTGTAAGAAGCAAGAGCCTTTATGCTGGAGTCTGGGTTTGTTCCTTTGGAGTCATTAACATATGTCACACCTTTATAGCTGGCAAATGTTTCCATCCTGTGCTCTACACCTTTAAATTCCATTAAAAGATCTTTTATTAATGAACTATCTATCTCAAAAAGTTTAGCTGCAAGAATAGCTGCCATAGCGTTTTCAAGATTATGAGCACCTTTAATAAAAATCTCGTCTGCCTTCATCAATTCTTCCTGTCTGTCCTTTATAGAAAGTACCAGAGCCCCATCTTTCAAATAAATTCCCTTTTCTATTTCATCTTTTCTGGAGAAATAAAAAACCTTGCTTTTAGCCTCTCCAGCCAAATCTCTTATCTGTGGATCGTCATAATTTAAAATTAAGAAGTCGTCACTTGATTGGTTTTCAAAAATTCTCTTCTTAGCTGCCAAATAAGACTCCATACTTTTATGCCTGTCCAGATGATCTGGTGACAGGTTAGTGATGATGGCAAGCTTAGGAGAAAATTCTTTGATACTCTCTAATTGAAAACTGGATAACTCTGCTACAATAACAGCATTTTTTGAAGCTTTTTCCACCCTGTCAATTAAGGGATTACCGATATTGCCACCAAGTAAAAGCTCAAAGGAGGCTTTTTTAAAAATTTCACCTGTTAAAACAGTAGTTGTTGTTTTGCCGTTTGTTCCGGTAATTGCAACAAAAGGAGCCTTGGCAAAGCGATAGCTAAGCTCTATTTCTCCAATAATTTCTATGGACCTTTCTCTGGCTTCGATTAGGAAATCTTTATCTAAAGGCACAGCAGGGCTAAGCACAATAAGATCTGGTCTTAACTGATCTATTTGAGGCTGGCAAGCAAAAAGCTTATGGAGATTTAGATTTTTTTCAAGATCAGGAGATAAAAGCACTTCTTCCTTTTGATCATTCAAATAGACTGAAGCACCTTTGGAGAGCAAAAATTCACTTGTCTTTATTCCTGATCTGGCAGCACCAACAACCAGGACTTTTTTATCTTTTAAATTCATAAGTAAACCCACTTTCTAAATTAAAAGGAGTGAAAGGATAAGAAATAAAAGGCCTGCCAGGTTAAAGACAAGAACAATTTTTCTTTCCCGCCAACCAGAAAGTTCGAAATGATGGTGCAGAGGACTCATTTTAAAGATTCTCTTTCCCCTTAGTTTAAAAGATAGAACCTGCAAAATCACTGATAAAGTTTCAATAAGAAAGACTCCGGCCAAAAGAGGCAAGATTATTTCCGTCTTACTAAACATAGCCAGCGAGGCAAGGGCCCCACCTAAAAATAAGGAGCCTGTATCGCCCATAAAAACTTTGGCTGGATATTTATTGTAGAAAAGAAAAGACAGGCAGGAAGCTAAGAGTAAAAGAATAAAAAGTGTTATTTGGCTAAGATTATATATATGGCTGACAACTAAAAAGAAGATGCCAGCGAGGAGACAAAGACTTGCAGCCAGGCCATCCAGACCATCAGTTATATTCACTGCATTGGTTGTGGCTGTAAGCATTAAGATAGCAAAAAGATAATATAGAGCACCCATATCCCATTCAAAGCCCAAAGGTCTAAAAGAAATTGTTGTTGGGTAGCCTAATACTTGCAAATAGTAAAAAGTTCCAGCTAATGCAATTAAGAGAAGGAGTAAAAATTTATTTCTTGGTCTAAGTCCTTCATTGCTTTTTAACTTAATAATTAAAAAATCATCAATAAAGCCAACCATACCAAAAAGAAGGGAAAATACAGTCATGAACCAAAAAATGTGATTTTTCCCCGCAAAAAGAAAACCACCTAAAAGAAAAACAAAAAAGAAAAGCAAACCACCCATGGTGGGGGTTCCAGTTTTTTTCTTATGCTTTTCTGGTCCTTCTTCCCTTATTGTTTGCCCAAATTTAAATTTCCCAAGAAGGGGTATTAAAAATTTACCTGCTACCAAGCCTAAAAAGGTCATTAATAGCAGGATTATAATTTCATAGCCAGTCATTTAGAAACGCCTCTATCTCTTTTTCACTTTCCTCAAGCTGCATGCCCCGGCTGCCCTTGAGCAGGATTGCATCTCCTTCCTGCAAGACATCTCTAAGTTTTGCATGCATAGCTTCTTTATCACTGAAGCAAAAAACTCCTTCCATATTATAATTTATTTTCTTAAGCTTGTCATATGTATGAAGAACCTTATGTCCTAAAAGAAAGGTAAAGTCCGGTTTTACCTGCTTTATTTTTTCAGCAACCTGCTCATGGCCACTAATCTCGTAGCTTCCTAATTCGAACATATCAGCAAAGACAAAAATCTTTCTCTTAGCCTGAATTTTTTGCAAACTTTCAAGTGAAAAACAAGTTGAAGCTGGGTTTGCATTATAGGCATCGTTAATAATTTTTACCCCAGCTTTTTCATTAATTTTAAATCTCATTTGGCTGTAGTCAGTATGGGCCAAGCCTTCAAGCAAGGATGGATCCAAAGCTAAAAAATCTATTAAAGCTGATGACATGGCTGCATTTTGCACATTATGCATGCCTGAAAGGTTAATATTTATTTTAACTTCTTTGTTTTTATTTCTTAGCGAAAAGGAGCTGGTCAAGCCATCCTGACTATCCACATCATAAATATAAAAATCTGCCTCCTGGGCAAAACCTACTGTAATAATTTGGGCCCTGCAGTCAAGTAAATATGGCGCCAGCAAGTCTTTATCTTTGTAATTAATTATCAGGCAACCATTTTCAGGTAAAAAAGGAGCAAGCTCCGCCTTGGCCGCTGCTATATTCTCAAGCGAACCTAAGAGCTCAGCATGAACAGGCTCTATACTAGTTATAATCCCATATTGAGGCTTGGCAAGCTGAGCCAGGTAAGCTATCTCCCCTTGGCCCCTCATACCCATCTCTAAAATCAGCCAATTGGTTGTCTCATCTGCCCTGGTCATAGTCATGGGCAGACCCAATTCATTATTATAGTTTTCTTCTGTTTTAACTACAGAGGCATCAGCACTTAAAATTGAATAAAGCATGTCCTTTGTAGTGGTTTTACCAACACTACCCGTAATAGCAATTACCTGACCCTTAATTTTTTCTCTTATGAGCTGGGCAGTCTTTCTGAAAAAATCTTCCAGGGAGTCTCCTTCTTTGACAAAGAGATAGTTGGTTTTACTCAATAAGAGTTTTTGGCCACTCTTAAAGCTAAGAACTCCAACAGCTCCTTTTTGCAAGGCTTGGCTAATATAATTATGACCGTCACTCTTTTCTCCTTTTAAAGCAAGGAAAAGAGAACCTTTTTCTACCTTCCTTGAATCCAGAACAATTTGAGAAAAATAAACATTTTCTTCTCCCTGATACTGATAATCCAAGGCTTGAGCAAATTCTTTAAGGCTGATTTTGATCATCTGCTGACTCACCTTCACTTCTATTATTAAAATAAACTTGTACAATCGTATCTTTTCTTACAAGAGAATCCTTTGATGGTAATTGTGATTCAACGTAACCACTTCCATTTACTTTAATTAAAAGTTCCATTTGTTCAAGTAAACGACTGGCTTCAAGTATAGTTAAATTTTTTAAATCAGGAACTATTATTTCGTTTTTATTCTTATCTGAAAGATACAAGGTAATTTTTTCATTTTCTTTAATGTCCTCGCCCTCAAAAGGATACTGAGCCTGAATATAGCCTCCTTCTCCTTTAAGAATAAATTTTTGAGGATTTTCATTATAAGCGGTAAGATTTTCCAGATCTGTTGAATGATATTTTAGGACTCTTTCTTTTAGATTATTTTTATTGCCCTTATTGGCACTCTCTTCAATAATTGTTTCCGGAAGAATATCATAATAATCTAAAACCTTGGTCATTATATCCTTAAAAACCGGACCTGCAGCCTGACTGCCGGTCTTATAAGTGACAGGATTATCTATAAGAACAAGACAAGCGAAACGTGGATCATCACCAGGTGCAAAGCCAATAAAAGAGGTTACAACCTGATTATCTAAATAACCACCTTCTTGCGATACTTTCTGAGCCGTACCTGTTTTGCCCCCAATCTCAAAGCCTTCTATTCTTACTCTTTTGCCTGTACCTTCATCAACAACACTAACCATAGCTTCTCTAATAAAGCTTGAGGTTTCTTCTGAGATAACTGTGTTTAGTATTTTAGGTTCATTTGACTGGGTGATATTGCCCTTTGAATCCTTTGCTTCTTTTAAGAGATTTACCTGCATAAGTTTGCCGTCATTAACCAGGGCGCCAAAGCCTCTGATTAGCTGCAAGGGAGTTATAGCATTCCCCTGGCCAATTGAGGCAACTGAAATATCTAAAATAGTTGCTTTCCTTTCAGGAATAATATTGCTGGTTCTTTCTCCTGGTAGATCAATACCTGTTTTACCCTCCAAGCCAAAACCACGCAAATACCTGTAGAAATCTTCTTTGCCTAACCTTTGGCCAATTTGCACAAAACCTGTGTTGGATGAGTTTTGCAGGGCCTCGGTTATTGTCTGTTTCCCATAACTTTTTGGATAGATAATTTCCCTGATGTTATAATTTAAAACTTTTATTGAAGCATCACACTGAAAAATTTCATTTCTACCAACCTTGGCTTCTTCAATTGCAGCCGCTGCCACAAAAGGCTTAAAGGTTGAGCCCATTTCATAAACAGAGTTTATTGTTAAATTTCTAAAATGATCATCCGAATAAGAGGCATAAACATTAGGGTCAAAGGTCGGATAGTTGGCTACCGATAATAATTGGCCGGTATCTATATCATAAACCATAGCCAGGGCCTTATCTGCCTTTAACTCTTCAACTGCTTCCAACAATCTTCTTTCAGTAATATACTGAATTGTTTCATCTATGGTCAGATAAATATCCATACCATCAACCGGAGGAATTATTTGATAAACCGAAGAATTTATACTTCTGCCCCTGGAATCTTCTTCCAGTAAAATTTTACCAGGATTTCCTTTAAGAAGGCTGTCATAATAGTATTCCAGGCCCTCAAGACCCTTATTATCTCGGCCCACAAAGCCAATAAGATTAGACATAAACTGGCCCTTGGGATAGACTCTTTTGCTCTCTTCAAGGTAAAGAGAGCCTTTTAATTTAATATCCCTTAATTCCTTGGCTTCCTCGTCTTCAAGAAGCCTTTTTACCCAGACAAATCTGTTTTGTTTGTTGACAATATCAACAAGATTTTCTTCTGGCATATCTAATACCCTAGACAATTGCCTTATTTTGTTATGTAAATCCTTATCTTCTCTAGCTAAGAGCGGATCAAGAGCATATGACCAAACATCTATACTGATAGCTAATGGGACGCCATTACGGTCATAGATGCTTCCCCGGCCATTATCTGTTTCTACCTCACGAAAGCTTTGATTGAGGGATTTTTTTTTCAATTCTTCGCCATCAATCACCATGATCTTAAAGAGAAATCCGCTTATAAAAAAAATTACTATGAGAAACAATCCTATAGTAATTTTTATTCTCATTGTATTTTTATTTTTTGACAAAGCTCTTCCTACCTCCGCAAGTACTGTATTTGATCTGGCCTCATCATATTATATTCATTCACTGCAGTGTTTTCTATATATTCCAGTGAAGACAAATTGGAGATTTTAATAAGATTCTTGTCATTCTTAAGTTTATATTCATCAATCAAACCATTCACTTTACCAATCTCAACACCCTGGCTATTTATGTAAACACCTTGACCCAGAAGGATAACCATACAAATAAGGGCAGCACAAAAATACTTAAAGAGTCCCTGAACTTTTTTGTCACTATCCTCAACTGCTCTTCTTTTTTCAAGATTCTTTTCTTTAATAAAACTTTTTCTTTCAGGTGCTGGAAGATTGCTGACTGCATAATCAATACCAACTACTTTTCTTGCCCTGTTCATATGTTATAACCTCCTTTGTCAAATTTTCTTTATAAGTCTAAGCTTTGCACTTTTTGCTCTTGGATTATATTTTATTTCTTCTGCTGAAGCTATTATTGGTTTTCTGTTTATTAATTCTCCTTCTTTTTTCTTATCACAAACACATATTGGAAGCTCAGGTGGGCAAAGGCAGTCTTTAGTAAAATAGTTAAATTTTTCTTTTACTATTCTGTCTTCCAGGGAGTGAAAAGTAATAATACCTAATCTGCCTCCAGGATTTAAAAGCTCAAAGGCATTGTCTATGGCCCTTTCCAGGACTTCTAATTCTTTGTTCACTTCTATTCTTATAGCTTGAAAGGTTCTTTTAGCTGGATGGGAACCTTTTTCCCGGGCCTTAACTGGTATTGCTGCTTCAACGATTGCTACCAGCTGGCTTGTCCTTTCAATTAGCTCATCTCTTCTTTTTTCTACAATAAATTCTGCAATTCTCTTGGCCCAGTTTTCCTCACCATATTTCTTGATAATCCTGTGAAGATCTTCAAGGGAGTATGTATTTAAAACTTCTTTAGCTGTCAGTGAGGAACTTCTGTCCATTCTCATATCTAAATCTGCATCCTGGATGTAACTAAACCCTCTCTCAGCCTTATCTATTTGATGAGAAGAAACCCCAATGTCCATAAAAATGCCATCAGCTTTTTCTATCTTTAATTTTGAAAATATTTCTTTTATATTGGAAAAATTATCATGGACTAGAATTACATTATCTTTGTAGAGTGCAAGTTTTGTAGCAACGTAGTCCAAGGCCTCCTGGTCCTGGTCTATTCCAATTAGGAGGCCTCCTGGCATTAGTGTGGATAAGAAAGCCAGGGAGTGACCAGCCCCTCCTAAAGTAGCATCTACAAAGGTCTCCCCTG
>CAZUPR010000003.1:0-52905 GCA_964622305.1 uncultured Eubacteriales bacterium | reverse complement strand
ATATTTTTTTGTTAACTGGCTTTGCATTAATTTTCAAATCCTTTCTAATAATTTCATATCGCATTGATTATATAATAATTAACAAGAATAAAATACACATTCTTTTAAGATATTTGTAACAAATTGATAATAATTCTTAATTAAAATTAAAGAAAAATTTAGGAGGTAGAATATGTTTTTAGGTGAAAAAAGATTTTCTTCTTTTCTGATAATATTTATGCTGATTATGCTTTCAATTTTAGCTGGTTTTGGCGGGGCCTTTTTATATATGAACTCTCACTCTCTGCCTCTTGAGGAAAGCATTTTAGAGGAAGGCGGCCAAAAAACTTTTCTGCCGCAAAAGTATAATGAGGACTTAGGGCAAATTCCTAAAATTTATGAAGAGGTTTCTGAAAGTGTAGTAGAAATAACTACCGAAAGCGTTGAACGTGGTGGCTTTATGGGCCAATATATTTCCTCAGGTGCTGGCAGTGGGGTTGTCTATTCTGAAGATGGTTACTTGATTACCAACAATCACGTTATTGATGGGGCAAATAAAATTACGGTCAGACTTAAAAATGGTGAGAAATTTGAGGCAGAACTGATGGCCAAGGACAGCCGGTCTGATATAGCCCTCCTTAAGATAGAAAAGACAGGCCTAAAACCAATTAGTTTTGGTGATTCTGATCAAATTATTACAGGGCAGCTGGCTGTGGCTATGGGTAATCCACTGGGCGAGCTTGGTGGCACCATAACTGAAGGAATTATTTCAGCCCTGGACAGGGAGATTGTGATTGATAATGAGACTATGACTCTTTTGCAGACAACTGCTGCAATAAACCCTGGTAACTCTGGTGGTGGTCTTTTCGATGCCCAGGGACACTTAATTGGCCTGGTTAATGCAAAGACCAGTGGTTCAAATATTGAAGGCTTGGGTTTTGCTATCCCTTCTAATATAGTAAAAGAAGTTGTTGAGCAATTAGCAGATTATGGTCATGTTAAAGGCAGACCTGGTTTAGGTATAGTTGTCAGAGAAATTTCTGATATTAGAACGGCAGAAATTTATCGTTTGCCTGGAACGGGACTTTATGTTGAAGAAGTTAATGAAGGTCGTTACTTCCGCCAGGGAGATAAGATTATTTCCTTTGAGGGTCAGGCAATTAATAAGATATCTGAATTAAGAAAAGTACTAGATCAATCAGAGGTGGGTCAGTCCGTTGAGGTGGTTGTCCAAAGAGATGGTAAAATATTAACTTTAAAAGTTAAACTAATTGAGTTATTATATTAGTTAAAACATTCTTAAGGAGCAGGGCTTTGACTGATATAAAATATGCAATAAAACAAATTATTCCCATAAGCTTTGCCTATATTTTTGTAGGCATAGCTTTTGGTGTTCTTATGGTAGATCAGGGTTTTAGCCCGGCCTGGGCATTTTTTTCTTCTGTCTTTGTTTATGCCGGATCCATGCAATTAATCATGGTTCCACTTTTGGTAGCTGGTGTTCCTTTTTACACATTGGCAATAATGACCTTTTTAATCAATGCCAGGCATATTTTTTACGGCATAGGCTTTATTGAAAGATTTAAAAGCATGGGAAAATTTTATCCTTATATGGCTTTAACATTAACAGATGAGGTTTTTTCAGTTCTTTGTTCAACAAAATATCCTCCAAGGGTCAATCCTAAGAGGGCTGATTTTTTAATCTCATTTTTTGCCCATATGCTTTGGGTTCTTAGCGCCAGCCTGGGCGCTTTAGCAGGCCAGCTTATTCCCTGGGATATGACTGGAATAGAATTTTCAGCTACAGCCTTCTTTACTGTGGTAGTGGTTAATCAATGGATGGAGGCCAAGAGTAAATTACCTGCAATAACTGGTTTGGTCAGTGCCTTAATTTTCTTGGTAATTTTAGGGCCGGACAAATTTCTACTGCCAGCCCTGTCAGTCAGCTTTATTAGCCTTATCTTTTTAAGAGACAGGATTATTTATTCTGAGGGGAGGGTCAGCCCCTGATGCCAGCCTATTACTATTATGCAGCCATTGCTTTAATTGCCCTGGTAACCGGTCTCATTAGAATCTTCCCCTTTCTTGTTTTTAAAGGTGAGGGAGATTTACCTGAAAACATGAGGTATCTGGGCCAGGTACTGCCTTCAGCCATTATGATAACTTTGGTAGTCTACAATCTGAGGAATACCAAGGTGACCATATCCCCATACGGTTTGCCAGAATTTTTAACGGTTTTTCTGTTAGTCTTATTCCACTTACGCTTTAAGAATACTTTTTTAAGCATTCTTTTGGGGACAGTAATTTACATGGTTTTACTAAGGTTGCCCCTGTCTTTTTAAGACTTGTAATTAATGGACTTAGCCATTAAAATGTGTTTTAATGTATTAAAATAAGCATGGTATGATCTATGCTTATTTTTTATTTAATTTTCAGTTTTAGGAGATGAATCCAATGAAGAAGAAACACTTAGCTATTTTGTTTTTGACAGTCAGTCTGCTTTTGGTTTTCACTGCCTGCTCCAAGGGAGATAGCTCAGAGCCTAGAGAAGATGTTCTTAAGATTGCTTATACAACTGACCCTCAGGGACTGGATCCACACAGAACAGCAGCAATATCAACTTTTAACGTAAGTGCAAATATCTATGATACGCTTTTAACTGTTACACCAGACTGGAAAGTTGAAAAACGTTTGGTTGAAGACTATCAAGTTTCCGAAGATGGTATGGAAATTACTTTCCAATTAAAAGAGGGAGTCCTTTTCCATAATAATCGTGAGATGACTGCCCAAGACGTTAAGCTTAGCTTTGAAAGACTTATGGGAGATGAAAGCCCTAAGGCAAAAGACTATGCTAATATTAAGGAAATCGAAGTCCTGGGTGACTATGAAATCGTTTTTAGAACAGCCAAGCTTGACTCAGAACTTGTTAAATCTTTCTGCTATCCATGGACAGCCATTATTCCTATTGAAGAAGCTGATAATTTAAAATCAAAGCCAGTTGGAACTGGAGCCTATAAGTTTGTTGAGTGGATGCCTCAGGAGCATATCATTTTGACAGCCAATAATGATTATCACGACAACCCTCCAATGGTTGATAGGCTTGAATTTAAACTTATTCCTGATGCAACATCACAAATAGCTGCCTTGCAAACTGGAGATGTTCACATTGTTGAAATCCAGGGCAATCAGGTAGAAATACTAAAAAAAGATGCTAACTTAAAAATTTATTCAGAGCCTATGAACGCTGTTCAACTTTTGGCTTTGAACTTAGACAGAGATATCTTTAAAGATGTAAATGTAAGAAGAGCTATTGCTATGGCTATTAATAAGGATGACATTAACTCTGCCGTTGTTTATGGCTTTGGTTCAAGCGTGGGAGCTCATTTGCCTGTAAACTATCCTGACTATTATGACACCAATGATGTAATTCCTTATGATCCTGAAGAGGCAAAAATCTTGTTGGCCGAGGCTGGCTATCCAGATGGTTTTGAAGTAGAGCTGGTTCTGCCAAAGAACTATCAGCTTCACGTTGATGCTGGCCAGGTTATTGCCGATCAACTTAGCAAAATTGGTATCAAAGCTGATGTTAAGATAGTTGAGTGGGGCCAATGGTTAAGTGATGTTTATACTAACAAGGACTACGATATGAGTGTTGTTGGTCTTTCCGGCAGACTTGATTCTCACTATTTCTTAAAGAGATATCATTCTCAAAGTGGTGACTTTATCAGTTATATTACTGGAGAAGTAGATGAACTTTTAGATAAATCCGCCGTAGAGCTTGATCAAGATCTTAAAAAGGAATATTTTGAAGAGATTCAAATTATTCTGGCTGAAAATGTTCCTGTTGTTTATTTGCAGACACCAGATAGAATTTTCGGATTAGCAAAGAATATTGAAGGATTTAGAATATATCCAATTGATATTTACGAATACAAGGATGTATATTTTAAATAATGGTGCTATTTGAGTGTTAAATTATATTTTCAAACGTTTTTTTCATGCTGCAGAGGTATTGTTCGTTGTTTCGATCATTACCTTTGCAGTACTTTTATGGATACCTGGAGATGTAGCCCAGCTGATTCTTGGCTCGGACGCTACACCAGAAAAACTGGAAGCTTTAAGGGTATCCCTGGGCCTGGACAGGGCCTGGTACTTACAGTATTGGGATTGGTTAAGGGGTCTTTTTCATTTTGATTTAGGCCAGTCCTACCTTTTTGGGCAGGGAGTAACCAGTCTTATTAAACAGAGACTGCCTCTTACTATGTCCATTGCAGTCTTCTCTATGTTTATTGCCTCCTTCTTGTCCCTGCTTTTGGGCTCCTTGGCGGCCATTAAAAAAAATTCCAAGACTGACTATTTTATAACCGGACTCATGCAGCTTGGCTCATCAGTGCCGGCTTTTTGGGTTGGTATGCTTTGCATAGTTTATTTTGGCCTTAAGCTTAGATGGTTTCCTATCACTGGCTATGTGCCTCTTGAAAAAGGATTCTTACCTTTTATACATAGTATTTTTCTCCCCAGTCTGGTTTTGGCTATTGGGGAAATTGGCATGCTCTTAAGGACTGTCAGGACGTCGATGCTGGACTCCTTAGGACAAGATTATATGGATATGGCCAAGGCCAAAGGTCTGCCTAAGGTTACAATTTATATGAAGTATGCCTTAAGAAGCGCCCTTATTGCCCCCATAAATGTTATGGGTATTCAATTTGCCAAACTGGTGGGTGGAACTGTTGTTGTAGAGTCTATCTTTTCTCTGCCAGGTTTGGGCAGGCTTTTGTTGATTGCAGTTGAACAGAGAGACCTTATGCTGCTCCAGGGACTGGTTATTTTCGTCACTTTTTTAGTTATCATCATTTCTTTAATTGTTGATATCGGTGTCATGTTTTTAAATCCCCGTATCCGGGCACAAATGGAGGGGGAATAAGCTCATGGATTCTATTAACATAAAAAACAATAAAAAATTTAATAAGAAGAAAAACAGAAGGGTAAATTTGATCCTTGGCTCTCTTTTGACAGGGCTGGTACTGTTTGTTTGTCTGCTTTCTTTCTTTTATATGCCTTATCCACCCAATGAGATGCACCTGGATGAAAAATTTATTTCGCCCGGCTTAAATCAAAAGTATCTTTTGGGAACGGATCATTTTGGCAGGGATATTTTAAGCAGGATTATGTACGGTTCGCAGAGTATTGTTATTGTTTGCCTTTTTGCTGTTGCAGCAGGGGGCTTTGCGGGCTCTCTTCTTGGTGGGATGGCAGGCATTTTAAAGGGCAGGGTCTCCTCTGTAATAATGAGGGCTATTGACGGACTTATGGCTTTCCCGGGTATTTTGCTGGCCATGATGATGGTTGTTGTTGTTGGTAAGGGCAGAGATGGGGCCATTGTGGCTATCAGTATTTTCATGATACCTTCTTTTGCCAGACTGGTTTATTCACTGATTTTGGATACAGAGACTAACCTTTATATCAAGGCAGCCAGGAGTTATGAAATTGGCAAGAGACGCTTACTTTTAAAGCACTATTTGCCGGTAATTTTGCCCAGACTGATCACGCTTTTCACAGCTTGTATTGGATCGGCCATTATGATAGAAACTTCGCTTTCATTTTTAGGCCTGGGTGTTCAGCCGCCAAATGCCAGCTGGGGTCTGATGCTTAACGAAGCCAGGCAAAACTTTTTGCAGTACCCATATTTGGCTATTCCATCGGGTATCGCCATTTCCCTGGCAGTTTTAGGCTTTAACCTTTTGGGTGATGGTCTTAACGATCTTTTCACTCGCAGGAGGTCTTAATTGATGGAAAAATTGATAGAAATTAAAAACCTGACTGTAAAAACTAATTCGGGTATGGTGCTCTTAAATAATATCTCTCTTAATATGGAGAAAGGTGAGATTTTAGGCCTTGTTGGCGAGTCCAGCAGTGGTAAGAGTCTGACTGCCAAGGCTATAATGAACCTTTTGCCAGAATCACTTAACTGGGAGGCTGAGAAGTTTGAGGTTATGGGTATGGATTATCTGAAAGAAGATGACCAGACCATCCGGGCCCAGACTGGAGAGAAGATTGGTTATATTCCGCAGAATACTGGCAATTATCTTCACCCCATGATAAAAATAAAAAATCAGATTGCTGATGGCTATATGCTTCACACAGGGGCAGGCGAGAAGGAAGCCCTGGAGAGGGCTGCAAAGCTTGTCGCAGCCGTTGGTATCAGAGATACAGACAGGCTTCTTAATTCATGGTCCTGGCAGCTTAGCGGAGGTATGAGACAGAGGGTCAATATCGCCATGGCTTTTATGAATAAGCCCAGATTGATTATTGCAGATGAACCTACCGCAGCTCTGGACAGTACAATTCAGAGGCAGGTGGTGGATCTTTTTACTATTGTTAATGACAACCACAATACCTCAGTAATTATGATTTCTCATGATTTTGGCCTGATCAGGTATTATTGTGAGCGAATTGTGGTGGTTTACGCCGGACAGATTATGGAGGAGGCCGACAGGGATTCACTTTTTGAAAACCCCAAGCATCCATATACCAAGGCTCTGATAAATGTTATCCCTTCACTTAATATTCGTAAGGATGAGCGCCTGCAGGAAATTAAAGGCAATGTGCCCGATATGAGGGTGCCGGTTGAGGGATGTGTTTTTAAGAATCGTTGTCCTTACAGGCAGCCTATTTGTGACAGTCCGGTTGAAAACAGATATGAGAGTGAAAACCATGTTTACAGGTGCCATTTTGATTTATAGGAGTCCTTTATGATGACTGATGAGAAAAAACTCTGCTTTTTGCGGGGTGAAAATATAGTTAAAGAATTTATTGCCGAACGCAAGGCTATAATTGGGACTCCCAAAAGGTTTTTCAGGGCCCTGGATGATGTTTCCTTTGAGATTATGGAGGGGGAGACAGTTGGTCTGGTGGGCGAGTCTGGCAGTGGTAAATCGACCTTGGGTGAGATATTGGGGGGCTTACGGGAGGCCAGCTCTGGGCAGGTTCTCTACAAGGGCAAGGATATTTCCAAGATGAGCAAGGTGGAATATCACGATTACCGCAAGGATGTGCAATTTATTTTTCAGGATCCCAAGGGCTCAATGAATCCGCATTTTAAGATTAAGGATGTGGTGGCCGAGCCTCTTATTACTCTTAAGATTTCCAAGGATAAGGAAGAAATCCAGGAAAAAGTAATTGAGATGATCAAAAAGGTTGGCCTGGAGGCAGACTCTATTGAAAAATATCCTGGGGAAATCAGTGGAGGCCAGTGTCAGAGGGTGGCTATTGCCCGGGCTTTGATTGTAAATCCCAAGGTTATTATTTGTGATGAGGCGGTATCAGCCCTGGATGTGTCAGTTCAGGCCCAGATTTTAAACTTGCTGAGAGATTTGCAGGACCAGTTTAATACAGCCTATATTTTTATTTCCCATGATATTGGGGTGGTAAATTATATGGCTGACCGGATTATAGTAATGAACCGGGGACAAATTGTCGAAAAAGGGACAGCTGACCAGGTATTTAAAAATCCACAAGAAGAATACACCAAGAAGCTGGTCCACAGCTCCTTCTCCAGCTAACATCAAACAAAGGGGACGCAACATTCTGTCCGGACAGAATGTTGCGTCCCCAAATGCAAATTAGTTGGCGTCGATGTAGGTGACAAGCTTGGTCATAAAGTTTACATAGCTGCCGAACTCGTTATCATACCAGCCAAAAATCTTGGCGTGTGTTACTGGGATATTTATATCCAGCTGGCTGTCCAGGCCGAGTTCTTTTAGGACATGAGCCTGAATAGGAATAAAGCCTGTCCGGGTGTGGGTCTCCACGCCTTCAATAACCACAGCTGCCTGGTAGCCAATAATATCAGCAGAAACATTTTGCTTTTGGCTAAAGACCAGCATATCCTTTTGGGCTCCCTGCCCTGCCCTTTGGTAAATATCGTTGATATAAGTTCTGTTGATTTCTGGCTCGCCAGTATCGGGATCAATTTTAGTTTTAAAGGTAACGTTAAGGGCAATCAAAGAAGAAGTAGTTGTTGGAATCCGCACTGAATCGGCCATAAAGCCGATCTTTTTTATTTCCGGAAGAATTTCCTCTAAAGCAACTGCAGCTCCGGTGCTGGTTGGAATAATATTATTAAAGGTAGACCTGTTTCGCCGCAAATCACTTTTTCCCTCGCCAGGAACAGCATCCAAAATATTTTGGTTGTTGGTAGCTGCGTGAACTGTAGACATGGAAGCAGTAAGAATTTCCTTGGTCAGCCCATCTTCTAAAAGAGGCATAACCATATGGGCCAGGCCAGTGGTGGTGCAGCTGGCAGCAGAAATTATGTGGTGCTTATGAGGATTATACTTGTTATGGTTGACGCCGTAGACAAACATACCGGCATCTTCAGGAATCTTAAGAGTTTTATCCTTAATTTTAAAGGGCGCACTGACAACAACTTTCTCAGCCCCAGCTTCAATGTGCCCACGCAAACTTCCTTTGGGAGCATCGGCAGGCAGGGTTGGATCTAAGAAAGCACCTGTACAGTCGACAACTAGTTTAACATCTTCCTTGAGCCAGTTGATATCCTTAGGATTTCTGGCCGTAGATAGAATTTTAATTTCCCTTCCATCCACAGAAAAAATCCCTTCTTCCTGACTGAGGATTTCCACCTGAGCTTTTTTCCCTGAATAGCCATACAAAAAAGTATCCAGGTTTCCATAGGTTGAGTCGGTCAACAGGTAATTTACCATATCTTCAAAAGAATTCCCCACCTTACGGCCAGCATTTAAAACAAAAGAATCAAAGTGTTTGATATTTAGATGGTGCCAGAGGGTGAGTTTGCCAATCCTTCCTGCCCCGTTAATACCCAGGATGTTTTTTCTTTTTAGTATTTCTTCCACAACAAAAGCCTCCTTTAAATTTTTAGATATAGATTATTTTGTAATCGCCAAGATAAATAGAGCCACTTTTAGCGTCTAAAGAAATTATACTACCATATTGAAGATTATGCTCCCCAATTTTACAGGTTTTTTCCTGATCATTGACAAGCAGTTCCTTACAGTTGACTATGCAAACCTTATTAAGTTTGGCGGCGGTTACTGCCGCATGCGAAGTTACCCCTCCACGGCTGGTGATGAGTCCGTCACATATGAGGATATCGGGAATATCATCGGGGATGGTATCTGGTCTGACTAGAATCTGCTTATCCTCAGGGTAGATTTTTTTAAGCTCCAAAAGACCCTCCCTGTCAAAGGCAATTCTGCCACTCAGGCAATCGTTGCCGATGCCGATGCCCTGAGCAAGGAGACTCATCTGGTCTGGAATCTCACAAAAAACAGGAGTTTTTTCCTTGCCACTGATGATTTGCTCTCTGGTTTGCAGGATGTAGAGGTCCTTAGCCTTCTCTGACTCAAAGGTGAACTCGATTTCCTGATTACTGAAACCGTGGTCATAGATGAGCTCTTTGGCGTATTCCATGAGCTGGCCGTAGATTTCCGGGAAGCTGGATTGCAGGGCTCCCTGATCAGCCAGCTTACTTGTGGACTCCAGGAGCTGGCTGTCAGATACAGGCAGGGGGTGGACCAGACCGGCTACGATGTCCTCGCCCTGACTGCGGGGGGTGTAGTCACCATAGAGGTTGATGCCGGCTTTGCTGAGCTTGGGATTGTGGGTGAATACAACCCCGGAGCCCGACTTGTCGGACCTGTTACCCATGACCATTTTTTGGACAATAATAGCTGTTCCCCATTCTTTGGCTATGTGCAAGTGTTTCCGGTAGGCCTTGGCTCTTTCTGTATCCCAGGAATCAAGAACAATATTGATGGACATCTTCAGCTGCTGATAAGGATCCTGGTGGATTTCAATTCCTTCTTTTTCCAGAATCTTTTTGTATTCTCCTACCAGATTTTCCATTTGGCTGGCAGAAAACTCTGCTTTTTTATCAATATGGTGCTGGGTTTTAAAATCATTAATCAGCCTGTCAAAAACTGACCTTTCGATACCATTAATCATACCCCAACTTTGAATAAACCGCCGGTAAGAATCCCAGATCATCCAGGCTTCCTGGGGATTTTTGCTGACTTTTTTTGCGATTTCGTCATTAATACCTACGTTGAGAACAGTATTCATAGCCCCGGGCAGGGAGATAGCCGTTCCAGAACGGACCGACAAAAAGAGGGGGTCCACCGGGCTGCCAAACTTTTTGCCGGAAAGCTCCTGGAGCTTTTCTATCTCCCTCTTAATTGACTTATCTAACTCCAAGCTCATGTGAGGATGGCCGAGCACAATATCCCTGTGGCGAAAAACCTCTGTGGTAATAATAAAACCGGGTGGAACGGGCAGACCATAGGAGGTCAGCTTCTTTAGGTAATAGGCCTTGGCCCCAAGAAAAACCCTGTTGTCCATTTGCGGGCAGTCCTCATTAAAAGAGGTAATGGCCAAGTCTGGATTATAGGTCATCATTCTGCTGATGTAATCCTCGGGATAATTTTCTAAAAGGGCTGATAATTTATTTATGCAATGGGTGACAAAGAAATCCAGCTCCTGAATGAGAAAGGAGAGAGAGAGGACTTCCCGGTAAAACTCTTCAGATTTTTTTAAAAGAATTTCCTGGCCCGGCCCAAAGAGGTGGGGGATAATTTGCTCCAGAGCTTCGTCGTAAAAGCGCATGAAGTACTCATTAATAATTTCTTTGATGTTGAGGGCCATAAATCGGAAGATGTTCATGTACTGATTTAGGGTGAAGCTTGTTGAGTTGAGGCTAAAATAAAACATGTCAAGATTGGAGTTAAAGTCTTGATTCTCCACTCCGTCCAAAAGAAGTCCCTCTTTAAATAGTTCCAGGATTTCATAAATCGAGCGCAAAGTTTTTGCTGTGATGTAGTCCAATTTCAAATCGGCAAGAATCTCGGCCATTAACTGGGAGGAGGCTCTCTCCATTCGATAGGTTAAGCCCAGAGCTTCAAATTTTTTCTCGGAATATTGTCCATACATAGAAGGAATTCCTACGGCAATGTGCCTTTTATAGTAGATGCTTTCAAAGGCTTGGGATTCTTTGGGGTCGCAAATAACTTCTTTGAGCTGACCCATAAGTTTGAAGAGATGTCTTAATTGATTTTTTGGGCTGGGCTGGGCGAAAAGTTCCCGGCTTTTATGCATATCTTCCTCAGAGAAAAAGCCTGCTTCTTCCATGGTGGTCAGAAGATCGGCGGATTCCAGGGAATATTTTTCCACTAAAAGCTTGTAGAGCTCAAAAAAGTTGAGCAGCCTTTTTTTGTCGGCCTTATTATCGAGTGGGTGATTACTTATAAAATCTGTAATTTCTTTTTCGGGCAGTTTTAAAAGGCCCAGATGATTAGTCTGGAAGTGAAAAGAAGCATCCTGCAAGATTTTGTGGAGCCCCTTAAAATATTTTGAGTTAGGATTGATGGTTTTTTGCACATCGGCTGGTAGAAAAGGAAGAAGATTCTTTGCATCGGCATTAAGCCAGAAATCGGCAGTTTTTTCAGCCAGGGAAATTTGTGTATTATTGCTCTCAGCATGAACCTGCTTTCTGATAAAATGCATAAGAATATCCCGTCTGCCACAGATTTCGTCCATAGCAGTGGTGACCTCACGCAGCCTGCCCTCGGCTCCAACTTCCTTGAAATAAACAGGAAAAATCCGGGCAAGTTTTTTTATTTGCTTGTACATGGGTGTAATTTCTGAGTTTAAAAGTTTGCTTATATCTCTTTGGAAAAGATCGGTATCAGAAATAAAAATACCGGCCATTTTCAAATTGACAATCAGGGCGGCCAGAAGGGTTTTAAATTTTTTTGGTGAGCTTTCAATCAGATCAAGCCAGACCCGGATATTTTTGACATGATTCTTATTGTTTTCTACCTGCCAGTCACTGGAAATGGTAATTTGCCCAGGATAAATAAAGCCAAAGCTAATGATGTTGGCTATTAGGTGATTAATTAGTGCCAAATCGCCGCTGGCAGAAATTTCCCGGCCCAGGGTTTGAATGCAGTCCAAAATGGTGGATGTGTGCTGGTCTTTAAATTCTTTAAAGAGGCGAAAGGTTACATCGATAAAGCGGGCGACTTCCTCCTGGTCCATGTCTTTAATGATGTCTTTAAGCAGGCGGTTGATGTCATAGAGGAGGTGGTTTTCCAGCTGTCTCATGCCGGGCAGGTGCATTATGTAAAAAAGGTAGTTGAATTTGTCGATTGGCTGGCTGGGTTCATCGGCAACTTTTCTTAAATAGTTGGCAATATCAGGAAAAAATGGATTTTTAATAAGTTGCTTCCAGTCGGAAGCCTCTTGGATATTTTCTTTAATAGAAGTGAAAAAGTTTGGCTTAATTTTGGGTATTTTTTGTAAATCCAGACTATCTTGCCAGTAGTCCAGGCTCATAAGCATGATTTTACGGGTAAATTCCAGGATTTCATCCTTGATTTCGGGCAAGATTTGGGCCTGATAGAGGTAGGTTTTAAGATAGTTGTTATTATAAATAAAAAGTTGGGGGTCAGCTTCCGCTTGCTTTTTTAAAAGATTAAGAGCAAGGGTGATTGTCTCAAGGTCAGCTTTTTCCTGATCCTTAGCCAGTTTGTCTATGAATTTAAAAATCATTTTAATGAGAAATTCTCTTTGGGGAGAGGAAAGATTTTTGAGAAAGAGGTCTTCAAAAATTTTGACCATAAAAAGAAGGGCCTGCCTGCTTTGAGGGAGATCCTTGTAAAACCAGATATCTGATACAGTTATGTGGTGGAGTGTTTCCAGGATGAAATCAAAATTGGCATACTTGTGGTGATACTCCTGGGCAAATTCTTTAGCCCGGGAATTGATGCCATAAAAATCTTCCGACAGATTAATGAAGCAAATAAAATCCTGGTCAAGCTGGGTGGGGTCCTCACGGGTTTGCTCCAGATTAGCCCTTAAAGCCTCAGATTTAAAAATAGTTTCCATGCAAATCACCCTCCGGAAAACTATTACCCAAATAAGCCCAGCTCAACACTAACATCCGGGGACGCAACATTCTGTCCGAACAGAATGTTGCGTCCCCGGATGTTAGTGCCCGGATGCAGATTAGAGGCCCAGGGCCTGGGCTTCTTCTTTCATACCATCAATGGCCCACTGAATAACTTCATCAAGATCCATATCCAGCATTTGGCAACCTTCTAAAATTACATCTCTGTTAACTCCAGCTGCAAAGCCTTTGGATTTAAATTTTTTCTTCACGGATTTTACTTCCAAGCCCTCGATACTTTTTTCTGGCCTCATTAGAACAGTTGCATTAATAAGGCCGGTTAATTCATCAGTAGCATAAAGAGCCTTTTCCATAATATGTTCAGGTTTTACATCTGTGCAAAGCTTCCAGCCATGGGACATAATTGCCCTGATAACTTCCTGGCTTATGCCCTCAGCTTCCAGGATTTCTTTGGTTTTTTGACAGTGTTCTTCAGGATACTGCTCATAGTCCAGGTCATGGATGAGTCCTATTGAACCCCAATATTCTTCATCCTGGTCAAATTTTTGGGCAAAATATTTCATGACAGCTTCTACAGCCAGGGCGTGGTTAATAAGAGCCTGGTTTTGATTGTATTTAAGTAAAAGTTCCATTGCTTTTTCACGGTTTAGCATAAGATGAATCTCTCCTTTTTATTTGCATTTGGGGACGCAACATTCTGTCCGGACAAAATGTTGCGTCCCCGGGTGTTAGTTGAAGATGTCGGGGTGGATGTTCCTGGCTATTTCTTCAAGGCCTAAAATAACTCTGGGGCCTGGCTTGGTTACCAGGTCGTCTTCAATACGAAAGTATTTACCATTTTGTACTGCCTGTAAATTTTGAAAACCTGGTCTTTCGCCGGCGGGCAGATTGTTTTTATGGTCTATGGCCATATAAATATCTGGATCTCTCTCTAAAAGGAGCTCCAGGCTAATTTGAGGATAATCAGATTTTGCATCAGCAGCAAAGTTTTCTGCTGAAGAAATTTCTAAAATATCGGCAATAAATGTTTCGGGCCCGGCTGAAAGCAGGGGATCATCCCAAACTTCAAAAAAGACCAGGGGCTTTTCCAGACCTTGGGTTTTTTCTTTGACAAAGTTGATGCGGCTAAGCATATCATCAGTAATTATTTTGGCCTCATCTTGTCTGAGCGTAATATCTCCCACCAGCAAGATATTTTCTATAACCTGGTCGATGGTTTGAGCATCAAGAGCAAAGGTTGTCAGGCCATATTTCTTAAAAGCCTCAATATATTCGGTCTGGACTCCGGAGGCAAGAAGAATCAAATCCGGCTCTGCCTGCACAATTATTTCCATATTGGGATTTGTAAAACCACCAACTTTAGGCTTGCTAAGGGCGGCTTCTGGGTAACTGCAATAGTCCGTGGTGCCTACAATTTCTTCATCAAGGCCCAGGGCAAAAAGAATTTCAGTTGCGGCAGGAGAGAGGGAAAGAATCCTCTGGGGAGCTTCTTTTATTTCAACCTGCTGGCCAAAAAAGTCGGTAAAGACTCGCTCTCCTTCAATTGCTTCCTTTTGCTTACCGGAACATCCGGCCAACAAAAAGATAAGCAGGGTGAGGAGGAGGCCGATTGCAAAAATTTTCCTTTGGCTGGCCTGGATTTTTTTGCCTTTATTTTCTTTCACTTTATTTTCCTTCATTATTTGCATGATTTTTTTTCCTTTCTCTTTCTATATAGTCATTTTTTTCCTTAATTAAGGTAGAGGCAACTCCTTCTTTAATATAAGAGCTGATAGTGCTGCCCAAAAAAGAATGGTTGCCAACATCTGTAAAAACTTTATCATCTTCCTGGTGACAGGTCAAAATAAAACCATCAGTGCCTGTTCCGGTAGCCGGCTCCAGACTGACAGAACTTTTTATTCCCAAATCAAGGAGGGCTGCAGTTTTTGCCTCGGTTATAATAATTGCAAGTCTTGCCAGGGCCTCTGGTGGAAGGGCAAATTCCAGGAGGAGGATGATGTTGATGGTCCCTCCCAAAGCTTGAAAATCATTTGGGCCAGTCTCTCTGTAGGTTGGAGGATCGCCGGAACGAAGGGCATTAACCCCTGCCCCGCCTGAAATCACCAGGATGAAAGAAAAATCCTGATCCTCATAAAATTTCACTGAGGCATTTTTCATAGATGCTGTGGTCATAAGACCTGAGCTTTCGACTGCCACCAGGCCCAGATCCCTCGCTTTTCCAGCCAAAAAAGAAGTCACACTTTTTTCCGGCAGCTGATCAACACTTTCAATCCAATCAGTCAGCTGGTGATTAAAAATGCTCTTAAGATTTTTACTCATGCCGCCATTTAGTTGTGAAGTGGAGAGAGTCAGCATCTCTCTGGAAAAAAGCAGGGCCATATTATTTTCATTTCGAATCAGGATGTGGCCTTTGGGGCTGCTTATTTTATTCTCCATCATCAGCTTCCTCCTTAAGGAGATCAAAGAAATGGGCATAATCGTCAGCAAAAATAGCGCCAGCATCCTTTAAAGCTGCTAAAATTTCTTCGGTTTTCCCATGGGTGAAATCCTGGTTTAAAAGTGGGTCATTGTTTTTTATAATAACAGTTTTTATTCCTTTTTGCGCACCCTCCAGAGCTGCTTCCAGATTGGCCAGATTTCCCAGACCAAAGGGGACAGGAGTAATTACCTGCAAATCGGCAGTTAAAATGGCGGCTAAATTTTTTTCCTTGCTTGCCTGACTTATGCCGGCAAAGGGAGCCTCTTCAACAAGCTCTATCCCGGCCTTTTTTGCTTTGGTCCAGTCGGTGTCCCCAATATTAAGAACTCCAGTAGAAAGCTGGTAGCCCATCTGCAAAAGCCGGTCCATCAGGTAGGCACCACTATCGCCACCACAAATTATATGTATTTTAAAATTTTTCTTTTGACTCTCGGCTTCCTTACTGCGGGCCAGAGGGATGATATTTAATTTTTGATTAAGAGGATTTTCGGCCAGAAGAACCTCCATGCCATAAACTTCTCTGATATTTCCGGCAGTTAGAACCTGATCTGTTGGACCCTGGGCAAAAATCTGCCCATTTTTAAGCATAATAATTTCATCTGAAAATTGGCTGGCCAGGTTAAGATCGTGGAGGACAGCAATCACAGTTAGGTTACTGGTCTTGTTGAGGCTTTCTAAAAGTTCTAGAAGCTCCATTTGGTGCTGGATATCCAGGTGGGCAGTGGGTTCATCCAAAAGAATAATTTCTGGCTCCTGAACCAGAGCCCGGGCCAGGATAACCCTTTGCAGCTCGCCACCTGATAGCTGGGTTACAGACCTGTCACGAAAATGCCAGGTATTAGTTAGTTTCATTGCCCATTCTGCCAGGGCATAGTCTTTATCTGTCTCTGCTTGAAAGCGCTTCAGAAAAGGGGTCCGCCCCATTAGGACGGTATCCAGGCCAGAAAAAGGAAAATCGATATTAAAGGTTTGGGGGACAACTGCCATTTTTTTTGCCAGTTCCAAGGGGGTCATCTTCAGAAGGTCAAGGGTTTCAAACCAAATCTCCCCGGAATTTGGCCGGAGATTTTTAGCAATATTTTTAAGCAGGGTAGATTTACCAGATCCATTGGGACCAACAATGCTTATAAAGCTGCCTCTTTTGATAGAAATATTTATATTTTGCAGAATATTATCCTGAGAATAAGAAAAATAAAGCTCTTTAATATTCAGATGATCAGTCATAAGTAAAGGCTCCTTTTAAGCAATGGTTTTTTTGGATTTTAAGAGATAGATAAAGAAGGGGCCACCAAAAAGGGCAGTTATGATGCCAACGGGGATTTCTGCCGGGCTTAAAATTGTCCTGGCTATAGTATCGGCAAAAACCATAAAAACGCCACCAGCAAGGCTGGCAGCAGGCAGAAGAATTCTGTGGTCAGATCCAGTTACCAGGCGGACGGCATGGGGTACAATGAGGCCAACGAAACCGATAGTTCCACTTACGGCTACAGCTGAGGCTACAGTAAAGGAACCCAGGATAAGCAAAATTTTCTTTGTTTTTTCTACGTTAACTCCCAGGTTCTGCGCTGTTGCTTCGCCAAAGAGGAGAAGGTTTAATTCCCGGGTAAAAAAATAGAGGGAGATAATCCCAAGGGCAATCAGTGGCAGGGCTATACGGACGTGCTCCCAGGTTTTGCCAGAAAAGCTGCCCAACATCCAGTAAAGAATCTGGCTGGTTTCTTTAGAATTTAAAATCATAAGCAGGGAGGTCAAGGCCGATAAAAAAGAAGAGAGGGCCACTCCCGACAAAAGTAAATTATAGACGGGGATTTTATTGCCCACTCTGGCAATATTATAAACTGTAAAAATACTCACCAGGGCTCCGGCAAAAGCAGACAGAGGGACCATAAAATAGCCAAAAGTAAGGCTTATTCCTGAGACGATAGCCAGGGCAGCGCCCAAGGCAGAACCGGAAGAAACACCAATTATGTATGGATCAGCCATGGGGTTTTTTAAAAGTCCCTGGAAGGTAGTCCCAACTGCAGCCAGTGCCATGCCTATTAAAGCAGCCAGAATAATTCTGGGCAGTCGAATTTTTAAGATTATAGTTTCCTGACTTTCTTTGACGTCACTGATGTCACTTATACTTTTTAAAAAAGGAATCTTGCTGCCAATTATATTTGCGGCTTTCATAAAGCTCACATCAGCCTGGCCTATGCTGACTGAAAAAATAACGACCACAGTCAAGGCCAGGAGGAGGGAGCCTATAATAAAAAGATTTCTTTTTCTTTTTGTCTTATCCATAAAATCTCCTCTGCATTTGGGGACGCAACATTTTATCTGATTTTACACTCATTCTAAAATCAGATAAAATGTTGCGTCCCCAAATGTTAAATGGTCATACCACCATCGATAATTATTTCTGTTCCTGTTATATAGCTGGCATCTTCTGATGCTAAAAAGGCCACCAGCTTAGCAACTTCTTCGGCCTTACCTGCTCTTTTTAGCGGGATAGAGTTCATTAAAGCCTTAGTTTCTTCATTCTGAAAGCTTAGAATATCTTTAGTCATAGAAGTCTCAATGGTTCCAGGACAGACTGCAATGGCTCTGATTCCATATTGTCCGTATTTGGCAGCCACATCCTTGGTTAAACCAATTACCCCATGTTTAGTAGCCGTGTAGGCCGGGCTTGCTAAAGCACCCCTGATTCCTGCAATAGAAGATATATTTATGATAACTCCTCTTTGGGTCCGGACCATATTTCTTAAAACAAGTTTCATTCCATAATAGACACTCTTTAAGTTTACATCAACCACCCGGGAAAAAACATCGGGATCGGTTGAGAGTAAATCATTATCTCCGTCAAAAATACCGGCATTGTTTACAAGTATATCAATTTTACCGTAATCTTTCATGCCCTCTTTCATAGCATTTTCAAAACTGGTAAAATCGCCAACATCAACCTCAACAGCAATGGCCTTGCCGCCATAATCCTGAATAATATTCATTGTCTCTTCCGCAGCTTCCTTATTTATATCTGCTGAAATAATCAGGGCACCCGCCTGAGCAAAGGCAAGGGCAATTTCCCGGCCAATTCCTGAGCCAGCTCCGGTGATAAAAGCCGTTCTGTTTAATAATTTCATATTATAACCTCCCAAAATCAAAATACTTTCTCTTAAATAAAATACCCAATTTATTCCAAGTCTATTCACGACACATTCTTTTTATTTATGGTATAATTGTTCATCCAACTTATATTTTTTCGAAAGAAGGACAGAAATGAGTTTAAATAGAAATGAAATCTTTGAAAACCTGCCTGTTCCCAAGGCAGTTTTTACTTTAGCTATCCCAACCATAATGGGGATGCTGGTGTCTGTAGCTTATAACTTGGCAGACACTTTTTTTGTTGGCCAGCTTAATGATCCTTACCAGGTTGCCGCCGTAACAATTACCATGCCTATCTTTCTTTTCCTCATGGCCTTTGGCAGTGTTTTTGGCATTGGTGGCGGGGCCTACATCTCCAGGCTTTTAGGGATGAAAGATTACGATAAGGTTAAGATGACCTCATCCTTTTCTTTTTATGCAGCTATTTTCACAGGCATCATCTGCACTATTCTTGCCTTGCTCTTCATGCCCGGACTTTTAAAAATTTCTGGCGCCAGTGAAAACACATGGACTTTTGCCCATGACTACCTCTTTATTATAGCTCTTGGGGCTCCGGCGGTTATTCTTAGTTTTTCTCTGGGTCAGACCATAAGAGCCGAGGGGGCAGCTAAGGTTGCCATGTTCGGCATGATGCTGGGCACAATTATAAATATAATTCTGGACCCAATTTTTATTCTTTGGCTGGGCTTGGGAGTAAAAGGGGCAGCTATTGCCACCATAATTTCTAATATTTTATCCGTTGGCTACTATATAAGATATCTAATTAGCGGGCAAAGTATCCTCTCTATTGCCTGGAAATATTTTACCCTGGAAAGAAATATTATTATGGAGATTTTTACCATCGGCATTCCGGCTTCTTTAAACTCTGTTCTCATGAGCTCTTCAAATATTGTTTTAAATAATTTCGCCTCCTCCTATGGCGACGATGTCGTTGCAGCTCTGGGAGTCAGCGGCAGGGTTATCATGCTGCCAGTCTTTATTATGATTGGTCTTGCTCAAGGGGTTCAGCCACTTATTGGTTATAATTACGCCTCGGGCAACAGAGAAAGAATGAATGCAACCATGAAATTTACTGGTGGGGCAGCTGCCATAATCGGTTCATTTTTTGCCCTTTTCTTTTTTTCTACAGGAAAGCACCTGGTCAGGTTATTTATTGATGATTCTGGTGTAATAGTCTTGGGAGAACAATTTATGAAAGTTATAATTATGTCTCTACCAGTTTTAGGTATTTTGATGCTGATTACTGTTACCTTTCAGGCTGTTGGCGCAGCCAGACCATCGCTTATTCTTTCCATTTCCAGGCAGGGTTTTGTTTTCCTTCCGGTCTTAATCATTGGTAATTATTTATTTGGAATGAATGGCCTGGTTTACGCTCAGCCTCTGTCAGACATTGTTGCAGTAATTATGGCAATTTTTTTATTTAGGAAATTCAGCCGAGGGTGAATTTAAGTGGCAAAGTCTAAGGGAAATCAAGGTTTTACTTTAACTGAATTGGTCTTTGTAATTTTAATCATAAGTATATTGGTTGCTGCAACTGTGCCCAACTATTTTAAAGTTTTTGACAGGGCCTGGCAGGCAACTGATACTGCCAATTTAAAAAATCTTAATTCTGCCACCTGGCTTTATAGAGAACTGGATGCCAAAAGCTACCAGGAATCCTTCTTGCCGGCTAAAAGCAATCAGAAAAGGCTTAGCCTGCTTAAGGAAAAGGATTTTTTGGATAATTTGCCCAGCCCCAGAGAAAAAAATAAAATCTTCTTTTGGGACAAGAACAAAGAAAAATGGATTATAGCAGACGAAGAAAGAGAAGATTACGACTTTTACCAATTTGCTAAGGATCTCTTAAAATTTATACACCCTATACCAGGGGCCACTTTTACAGTAAATGCTAATATTGCTCTCCATGAGGGTGATACAGAAGCAGGCCTGCTTTTTGACTACAGCCCGGATGAAAATGGGCAATGGAAGGGTTTTATTCTGCAGATTGAAAAGGACAAGGGCCAGGGGGCAGTGGTCTTAAGAAGGATAATAGATGATCAGCCCGGGGATGCACTTATTGGCTACACCTTTAACCACAATAACACCTATGTGATACCCGATAAAAGTTCCACCAGTGGCCAGGAGTGGTGGTCCAGCCCTCACAAGATTACCCTGGAAGTTAACAAAGGCAATCAAATATCTGGTTATATTGATAATTATCTTCTCTTTGATGACTTTCATTTGCCGGTCTTCGACGATCAAAGAGAAATTTATACAGGCTTTCTAATAAACAAAGGAAATTATCCAGTAATTGATATGGAGGTTTATTAAAGATGACTTACGAATATATCTTTGGCCCGGTCCCATCTAGGAGGCTGGGCCAGTCTCTTGGCATAAGTCCTATCCCCTACAGTACCTGCAACTATTCCTGCATATACTGTCAGCTGGGCAGAACCAGGAATATGACCAACAAGATAAAAGACTTTTTCCCCTTGGAAGATATAATTGATGAATTTAAAGATTTCCTCAAAAGCGAGGCAAATTTTGATGTGGTTTCCATAGTTGGAGAGGGAGAGCCAACCCTTTATGCTGATTTGGAAAACTTAATTAAAGAGATAAAAAAACTGACTCAAAAACCGGTTGCGGTTATCACAAATGGCTCTTTTCTGTCGGAGGAGAGGGTTCTCAAAGCATTGTCTCAAGCAGATATAGTATTGCCATCTCTTGATGGCTGGGACCAGGCTTCCTTTAAAAAAATAAATCGTCCCCATGGACAACTTGTTTACGATAAAGTCTTACAAGGACTTAAGGACTTTTCAAAAAGTTATAAGGGACAGCTCTGGCTGGAGATTATGCTTATGAAAGATATTAATGACAGGCCAGAAGATATTGCTTCTTATAAAAAAATGCTGCAAGATATAGATTATGATCGTCTTTATATTAACACACCAGTCAGACCACCAGCCGAAGCAGAGGTCCAGGAAGTAAGCCCTGAGACTATAGAATTGGCCGTTAAAGAACTGGGGGGTATTTCCATTGAATTTTTAAACACTGGCAACTTTTTTGGCCAAATGGATGATCCCAAAGAGACAGTCATTAATATTATAAAAAGACATCCTATGAATCAAAAGGAGCTTGCTTCATTCTTTCCTGAGGAACTCATAGAAGAATTAAAAAATGATCCCCGCCTGGAACACAAGGAATATAAGGGATATCTGACATTCAGATATAAGGGGAAAGGAGATAATTAATGTTTGGAACTATAGTTAATGCCCTGGCTGTCGTTGTTGGCGCCGGTCTGGGCATTGCTTTTAGAAAAGGGATACCTGAAAGATCTAAAAAAACCATAATGCAGGGGATTGGGCTTGCTGTGCTGATGGTTGGACTTAAAATGGCTCTAAAGGCAGACAATGAACTTATTGTAATAGTCAGTCTTGCCCTGGGTGGCCTTCTAGGGGAATTTATGAGGATAGATTATTATTTGGAAGTATTTGCCCAAAAGCTTGAAGGGCTTGCCGGAAAAAGCAAGGGAGGCCAGGGAAACTTTGTTCAGGGTTTTGTTTCCGCCAGTCTCATCTTCTGTGTAGGAGCCATGGCAATCATGGGGCCACTTGAGGGCGGACTTACCGGTACATATAAAATACTCTACGTAAAGTCCGCCCTGGACTTCGTGACATCCATGATTCTGGCCTCAAGCCTTGGTATTGGGGTTCTTTTTTCCGCCCTGCCCCTGCTTATATACCAGGGACTGATTACCCTTTTAGCATCGGGCCTGGATAAATTTTTAACTGATACAGTTACTCTTTACATGACAGCCACCGGAGGGCTCTTAATTGTAGGAATTGGCGTAAACATCCTGGAGATAAAAGAAATAAATGTAGCTAATCTTCTGCCAGCTATCTTTTTAGCCGTCTTTGTAACCATGTTTGCCCTGGCTTTTTTTCCGGCCTTCGTTTAATTGGCAGTATCTGAACTTAAGCTTTTTAATGTTTCTTGAAAATCTTTAATAGTAGTTTTAACAGGACCGGGCTGGGACATATCCACCCCGGCCTTTTTTAATAGCTGGACTGAATAATCAGAATCTCCACTCTTTAAGAAAGAGAGATAATCATCAATTTGATAGTCAGGATCATTTAAAATCTTGTCAGCCAGACAAATCGCAGCCGAGATACCTGTAGCATATTGATATACATAGAAGGCTGAATAAAAATGTGGGATTCTGGCCCATTCATACTTTAACTCTTCATCAATAACAAAATCTTTTCCGTAGTAGGTCTTATATAACCCTTCATAAAGGGCAGCCAGAACTGACTCTGTTAATGGCTGATCATTTTCAACCAGTTCATGAGCTTCTTTTTCAAACTCAGCAAAAAGAGTCTGTCTAAAGAAGGTGGAACGCAGACTGTCCAAATGGTCATTAAGCAAATATTTTTTCATTTCCAGAGAATCTGACTTTTTCAGAAGATGATGATAGAGGAGCTGCTCATTAACTGTTGAGGCTACCTCGGCACAGAAGATAGTGTAGCCAGAATTTACATAATCTTGCTCCAAATTGCTGTAATAGCTGTGCATGACATGGCCAAGCTCATGGGCTATGGTAAAGATATCGTTAAGGCTTCCCTTGAAATTCAAAAGTGAATAGGGGTGGACTCCATAGACGCCGGTTGCATAGGCTCCGGAGACCTTGTTTTCTTTAGGGAAAACATCCAGCCATCTCTCATCAAAAGCTCTTTTAAGAACTTCCTGGTAGTCAGGCCCTAAGACAGCAAGTGCTTCTAAAATTATTTTCCTTGCCTCATCAAAGCTGTATGTTTTTTCAAAATCCTGGGTTAGAGGCAAAAAGAGATCATAGAAATGCAAATCATCATAGGCCAGTTCTTTTTTTCGCCAACTTAGATAATCCTGCAAAACTTGAGTATTTTCCCTGACGGTGTCAACCAGGTTAGAGTAAATTTTTTCATCGATAAAATCGCTTTTTAGGGCCATGGAGAGGGCTGAAGAATAATTTCTTTTTTTAGCTTCTAAAACATTTTTTTTAACAGATCCATAATAGAGGGAGGTCAGACTGTTGGCATGTTGCTTGTAGATACCCAAAAGCTTTTTGAAAAAATCCTCTCTAAAGGAACGGTCAGGGTTTAAAAGTGCCAGATAATAGTTGATATTATCGGCTCTGATCTCCTCTTTTGAAACAGGGTCAGCAGTTTTATGGTAGGAAATATCATTAACTGTTAAATCGTCATAGGCTTTTTCAAAAAAAGAGGCAATTGAATCAAGGCCTGACAGAAGTTCTTCTGTAGACGGATCAAGAATATGCTCCTTCTGCAAAAACAGTTTCTCAAAGAAAAAATTATACTTGTTTAAGTCGGGCTCTTCCTCCCTAAAACTGGCAAAAATATCCTCTGATAATTTTAAGAGTTGAGGCTCAAAAAAAGCCAGTTTGTCACTAACCTTATAGCTTAAGGTGTCAACCCTTTCAAAGAGCTCTTTTTTTTCCTGATCTTTCATATTTGTATCAAAAGAAATTTTGGCATAGGTATAGAGCTTGCTGAGGATGATATTCATTTTTTCCTCTTCTTCCAAAAAATTCAAAAGTTTGCTTGCAGAGGTAATAAAATCTTCTTTTTTATTTTCCAGATTAGTTAGAATTGCTTCAACCTTACTAAAATCTTCCTGCCAGGAGGTTATCTGGTCATATATGGCCGTGAGATCCCAATCATAATTTTTTAAATCTTCCATTATACTTTCTCCTCTCTTGCTGTTAATATATTGAATATGTTTTATTATATAAGTTGAGGTGGATTATATGCAATCAGCTAAAAGAGAAATGTGGTTTTGTCCTTCTTGCACTTACAAAGAGGCACCCTCTAAATACAGGCAAAGTCAGACAAGATTTTGCCCAGTCTGTTTTAAAGAAAAAAGAATTCAAATCCCAATGAGAAAAAGGGCTTTAAATGGTGGGACTAATCGGCTATAATAAAAATAGTTCAAACGAACCAGGCAAACTGTCTGAAAGGGCAGGACGCAAAGTCATGGGTCTAAGGAATTTTTCTAAGATCGCCAGACTGCAGCTTATTAATTAAGATGCAAATGGCAATCCTTTGTGATTGTCTTTTTTTTGCCTGTTTAGATCTGAAAAATTATAAGGGGGAAAGAAAAAATGAAATTGAACCTGTCAAGGAAGATAGCACTATATGTCGGTCTGTTGACTTTAGTGTTTTCTCTTGCCTTCAGCCTTACAGCCATTAAATTAGGTTCGTCGGCTGTTGAAGAAAGTGCCAATGAAACCTTGATCTTATTGGCGGATGAAGGAAAAGATTTGGTTGAAGCAGCAATACATGGCAACATTAATGTAATGGAAGCTATTGCCAGAGACGGTCAAGTTAGAACCATGGATTGGGCAACTCAAAAGAGAGCCCTGGATAATCATTTTAATGTTTTACAAAATGAGGGATATTTAGCCTTTGGTATTGTTTATCCTGATGGGACCACCCTTTATATTGATGGCAGTGAAGCCAACCTGGGTGAGAGGGATTATGTTAAAAAAGCTTTTGCTGGTCAAACAAACGTTTCCGATCCCATTGTAAGTAAGGTTACAAACTCAGTTGTTCTTATGTATGCCGCTCCAATTTATGATGAAAGTGGAAAAATAGGCGGGGTATTAATTGCCAGAAGACCTGGTGATGCACTTACTGAGATTACAGATAGTATGGGTTTTGGAGATAATGGTTTTGCTCTTATTTTAGGAGCAGATGGAACTTTTTATGCTCAACCAAACAAGGAAGAAATTATGGAACAGGTAAATATTTATACTGATTTGACAGAAAAAGGCAAATACATGGGACTTGGTCAAGAAATGTCCGCTCTGGGACAAGGAACAGCTGGCATTGTAAAATACAATGTTGATGGTGTTACAAGAATGGTCGGAACTGCTCCTATGGAACTTACAGGCTGGACCTTTGCAGTGGGTGCACTGGAAGATGATGTTTTGGCAAGAGTAGATGCTCTTAGAAAAATTATTATAATTTCAGGTATAGTTTTTGTTCTTTTAGGTATTGCTGTAGCACTCTTTATTGGTCGCCTGATCTCAAGACCAATTGTAAGAGCCAGCGAATTTGCAGTTACCATGGCTGGTGGAGATTTAACTGAAACCCTGGATGACAGGTTCTTGCAAATGACTGACGAAGTAGGAGATTTGGCCAGAGCTTTTGCAACCTTAGGCGAAAGTTTCAGGCAGACCATTTCCGAAATTCAAAGTTCAGCTCAGGACTTAGCTGCTTCCAGTGAGGAAATGAGCGCAACTGCTGAAAGTTCCTCAGCAAACATGGAAGAAGTTTCTGCTTCGACAGAAGAAATTTCAGCCAGCTTACAAGAAGTTTCTGCAGCAGCACAGCAAATTGCAGCCTCTAGTGAACAAATGAGCGCCGCAGGTGATGAACTTGTTAGAAATATGAATGAAGGTAACAAAACTGCTAAAGAAACGGAAGAACAGGCCAGAAGAATTCAAGAAGATGTTCAAAACAGTCAACAAAGAGCACTTAATATATATAATGACCTTGATGCCAGAATGAAGGAAGGCATTGAAAAGGCTAAGATTGTTAATGAAATTTCCAATATGGCTGATCAAATCGCCGCTATTGCAGATCAAACTAACCTTCTGGCCCTTAACGCAGCTATTGAAGCAGCCAGAGCAGGCGAACAAGGCAGAGGCTTTGCTGTAGTAGCTGAAGAAGTAAGAAAACTTGCTTCAGACTCAACTGAAACAGTTGCAAATATTCAAAATCTGACTGGTCAGGTGCAACAAAACATCGAAGAGCTTATAAATGATGCTAATGAACTGCTTAAGTTTATGAGCACTGATGTTACTGAGGACTACAAGAGATTTATGGACACAGCAACTCAATATAGAAATGATGCTGGTAACTTTAACCAAATAACTGGCTCTGCAGCTCAAATGGGAGAACAGGTTCTACACGCAGTAGAAGAGGTAACACGTTCAATTACAGAAGTTACCGCTACCATTACTCAAAGTGCAGAAGGCTCCAACCAAATTGCTAAAGGAACAGAAGAGACTTCCAGATCAATGATGGATATCAACGATGCTTCCCTGAGATTGGCAAACATGAGCCAAGAATTGACCAGATTAATCAGCCACTTCAGAGTGTAAAATAAAATAAATAAGAATTTTTAAGCAGGATGCTGCTACAGTTATAGAAACTGTAGCAGCATTTTTTCTTTTTAGATAAGAATAATCGATTAATTCTAAAATTTTTGATATTATTAAATAGGACAAATTTACTACAATTAACTAAAGTTGGGAGATGGGACGAGAATGAAAGAGAGTGAGTTTGGGTTACGGGAAAGAAAAATAATGATTTTGGGTATTTTTGTTTTTTCGATCTTATTTTGCTTCCTGCCTTTTTACGGGTTTGCTGATGTTGGTAAGGCCGAGGTAGCCGGAAAGGTTTATGAGTTCGATAAGAAAAACAATTACGAATTTAATAAGAGTGACATTTTTTCAATATCTGATGAGGGTAATACATATGGATCTTTTTTTGTCAGAGGAGACATTTCGAATGTTACAGAGGTAAAGGGCATTCCCTCTTATGAAGTTACAGAGGGGAATTTGGAATTTTTTTATAACTATGGAGATTTCAAATTTAATAGTGATGAAGAATCATGGCTTTTAACTAATGACAAGAGTAAAAAAGTAGCAGATGTTAAGCTTGACTCTAGTATCATGAAAGGAACAATGATTTTACAGACATCTAAGGATAGAATAAATTGGATTAATGATAGCGTTATTTATAATGCTTTTAGTGACACTCCTATTAGGACAGAATCATTTTTTTCTTCTAATGATGTTCAATTGATGAATGGTTGTTATTATCGAGTAATTATTGTATATGAACTTCGAAATATGGTTAAAGAAAGTAATCTGCCTCTAGTTAATATGGACAAATATGAATATAAAAGATATGCAGAGGTATATGAATTATATGCACATACAGATAAAAACAAGATAGAAACAGTTGATAATAACCAAACATATAGTTTAGGCTCTAAAGTTCGTGTTAAAAACTTTGATGGTTATTTTGGGGAAGAAACTATTAATAAAAATGATATACATTATGGCTGGAATCTTGGCGATTTTTTTGTCAGCGGATATACAGACAAAGCCGTTGACTCAAAAGGAGATATTGTCTTTTTAAAGAACGTTGGCGATAAGGTAGCATTATGGTTTAGACTGAATGAAAACATTAACGCTATTGATGGGAAAAACAATCTATCTATCACTGCCGATACAGAGGGCTATGATCAGTATTTTGAGACACCTAAAATGAACTTTGGTCGTGGTGTTTTAATAATTCGTTATACAGATCATAATAATATTAAAGCAGAACCAATAATTTATACTAATTACTTAGAGGCAAATGCTAGTGTTGGGGCTGATACAAAAGTTCAACTTTTTGAGGAAGGCGATTATGAAATTACCCTTAACTATGAGGTTACAAAAGATGAGTTAATAGACAAGATTGGGCATTATCGCATCTTCTTTAAATTTTCCGTTAGGAATGGCAACTGCATGGTTTACCCTTTTGATATTGTAACAAACAGTGAGTTAACTAATAGCTCAATGACGGAAAATGGTTTCCGTCTGGACCTAGCAAAATCACGATATTTAAAAATTAATATTAAACGTGAAGTGATGAAAGAAGGGGCTGACGGTTTAATAGAGGATACACGCTCTAATGGTCCAGCCAGGGATGGGGCAAAATACACAGATGAAGGTATTTACTCCATAACAGTCAGTAATGAGTATACCAATCAGTCGACTGTTAAAAAAATATATGTTGGTAAAGACAGTCTTCTTCGTGCTCATATGACAAGTGGGCTAGCAATTTCAGAAATAAATGATTTGATTAGCCAGGGAGCTAAAATATCAGAGAGTGGTGCTATTCAACTAGACGATATAAAAATTAATATTCCCCTGCCTGGGCAAACAGAAAAAGCTAATCAATCAAATTCATGGGTAAAAATTTTCTTTATAGCTGCTATTATTATTGGGGCAGGCCTCATTTTTTTCTTTCTAGCAAAAGATAGAAAAAAGAAAGAGAAGCAAATGAAAGGAGATGAAGAAGAATGAGACGAATAATTGCTCTTTTTCTGAGCATTACGATGCTCCTTACAGGCTGTGTACCTGCTAAGTCACAAATGGAGCCTAGTAATGTTGATTCTCAAGTGAAAACTTTGACTGATAGGCTTGTATGGGATTATTCAGAGCCACGAGATTTTGCCTTAGATGATAAAATACTTCTTTCTTATATTGAAGATTTGGTATATGGAGAAGCGGTTTTATCTTTAAATAGTGAGGATTATTTCATTGAAAACGTTAGTGCTGTTTATATTTCTAAGGAATATATAGATGAATTAGCCTTTAACTCACAAGCAAATATCTTTTACGGCTATACATTAGCAGAGCTGGATGATATTTTCCAAGGCATCCGCTATATCTTCACTTTAGATGAGAATGGGCAAACTACAGTAACGGAAATGCTGGCAATTGAAGATCTTTCTACAGAAACCATGCTTAAGGATGTGGCTATCGGGACTGGTGTGATTTTAGTTTGTGTTACAGTTTCTGCCGTATCAGCAGGAGTAGGTGCACCTGCTGTAAGCGTAATATTTGCGACATCGGCAAAAACTGGTGCAATTATGGCCCTATCATCTGGTGCACTGGGTGGTTTATCTGCTGGTATTGTAACAGGAATAGAGACAGGGGATTTAAAGAAATCTAAGGAAGAAGCTCTCTTAGTAGGAAGTGAAGCATTTAAATGGGGTGCGATAGCTGGGGCAATTGTAGGTGGAGTAGGCGAAACTTTTGCATTAAAACAAGCTACAGCTAATGGGCTAACTATGAACGAGGTTGCTATTATTCAGAAAGATTCTATGTTGCCTAAGGAAATAATTACTCAATTACACAGTTTAGAAGAGTATTATGTTTATAAGGATGTTGGTTTGAGACCTATTATTGTAAATAATAAAGTTGCACTTGTTCAAAACATTGATTTAAATTATGTGAGCCAACTTCCTGATGGAAATAAAGTAACCAATCTTGTGAGAATGCAAAAAGGATATGCACCATTAGATCCTAAGACAGGAAAAGCGTATCAGTTACACCATATTGGGCAAAAAAAAGATGCTACTCTTGCAATACTCACTGAGGCACAGCATCAGGGTAATTCTACTATATTAAATATTGTTGATAAAACATCAGAAATAAATCGATCTGAGTTCACAACAGTAAGAAAAGAATTTTGGGAATATATGGGTAAAGTGGTATTTGCAAATGGAGGAATTTGAATATGAATACAATAATTGACGCATTAAAAGGAATGCAGGATTATATTGGTTCTAATGGAAGAACAGATGATGAAATAGGTTATGCAGAAGATAATTTGCAGCTTTTTTTTTCCAAAGATTATCAAGAATACTTAGGTCAGATTGGTCTTGCGTGTTTTGATGGCCATGAGTTAACAGGAATAACCGATGATGAGCGCTTAGATGTTATTTCAGTAACAAAAGAGAAAAGAGCTTTGTTTGCTAATATCCCTTTGTCCTGGTATGTAATTGAGGAAGCTAACATTGATGGTATAGTGATTTGGCAGAATGCTGAGGGAGAAATATATCAAACGTCACCTGGTTGCAAACCAAGCAAAATAGCCAACTCTCTACTTGAATATATTCTTCTCTAAGAATAAAAGAGCCCGGTTATCAAAATCTGCTAGCCGGGCTTTCTTGATTTTTGTATAGTTTAGATTTAGTTTAGTCTTTAGCCTTAGTTCAATATTTCTGCCATGTTGACATCTGTTCTTAAGAGATTGTTAAGAACTGCAAAGGCCTGAGCCCTGGTGGCGGTTTCTTTGGGTCCAAATCTGTTCTGGTCCATACCAACCATAACTCCGCTTTGTACCGCCTTTAGAATTGAGGCGTAGTAGGGGTTGGATGTATCCACATCTGTATAGGGATTATTAGAGGTGTTTCTTATATTTGCAAATCTGGCTATAAAATCGGCCATTTCTTCCCTGGTCAGATAGTCATCTGGTCTGAATCTTGTCTCGTACATATTGTAAATATTGAGAGCCTTAAATTTTGAAATACTGGGGCTGGCCCAATGGTTAAGTGTGTCCTGGTAAAATAAATCCTGGCTGGCTGTCAGATCAAAGACTCTGTCTGCAAAGGCTGCAAACTCTGCCCTGGTGATTTTCTGGTCTGGTCTTAAGCTGCCATCTGGGAAACCTTTAACCCAGCCAATCATTTGGCCCTTTCTAAGGACCGGCTCAGCCCAATGCCCTCGGATATCAGGCGGGTAGGGCAGATACTTGTTTATTTCCAGCATGCGGCTGGCATTCTCGTAAATCCTTTTTACGGGAACAATGTTAGTGTTAAGGGCATTGGTATAGTTTGGCATAATGTAGGCTCTGGAGGCAATTGTGGCGCTTAAACCCTCATAGTAAACGGTTAGGGTGAAGTCTTTATTGTTAAGGAGCTTCACTTCCTTGCCGGTGTCGCTTATTTGAGCATTAACAGTATTGCTAACATTCCAGACTGCCAGTTCGCTTATATCCTTAAGGGTACCGTCACTGTAGCGGGCCACGGCTATAAGGGGAACAATTTTTGCCGATGTATTTAAATTTGACAAAATATATATTTTATTAGGTTTTAGAGCTCCTTCAGGCCTGAAGTTATAGAGGTTACTCTCACTTCTGAGGCGGCCATAGGTGGCTTCAATTACTGCATTGCCAGGGATTCCCTTAAATTGCAGGATACCATTTTTTACCTCAGCAATATTTTTTTGCAGGATATTTATTTGGGGATTGCTAATTTTAAAGCGACTGTTATCGGCATTTATTCCGTAAACCACCAGGGGCTTGCCGTTATCTTCGATACTATAAATGTTTTTTTCAAATTTTATAGCCGTCAGGGTCTTACTGGCTCCTCTGCTGGGATAGATAATTCCCTGGATAGAGGCAGTCATGTTTTCGTATCTGGCTGTCAGAGTAAGATTACCTGAACTGCCTGAATAATAGAGTGTGTCGCCGTAAATCTGGCCTAAATCCGGGTTTGATGAAGTAAAAGTGACCTCATTAGTTATATCTTTAACAGAGTTATTATCATAGAGGGCTGAAACCTTCAATTTTTGTCCTGTTGATGAATAAAATAGATTTTCTGTGAAAAAGATATTTCTTAAGTTGATGGCCTGGCTTTCTGGAACAGTCAGACTTTTGGATGTTGTTTTTCCCTCAGTTGCTGCCGTAATTACTGTGGTACCGGCTTTTCCGGTAAGCTTTAAGGTCCCGTAGGTGTCGATTCCGGCAACATCTGGATTACTGGAAGTCCACTGGGGGTAGGAAATCCTTTCTGAAGTCCCGTCATTTATAATTGCAGTCAGAGTAAGTTTTGGAGGATTATTAAAGAAAGCATCAGTAAAAGTTAAGGACTCATTAATAATTAGTTCTTTAATTTCTGTGGGATAGGTAGCAGTGACTGAAGCAAAACGGCCCCGGTGCCTGGCAGTAATGGTTACCTTGCCGGCCTCCTTAGTAAATACAACATTTCCTTCCTTGTCGACTGTGGCCACAACCTTATCGGAAGTTTCCCAGGTTACAAAGTCATTTTCTACCTTTTCTTCACGGTCATCTCCATATTTCCTGTAGAGGGAAAGCTGGTTGGTTACCTTTTCTGGTTCCAGCTTTTCTTTTATAATTAGGGTGTAAACTCTGGATTCAGCTGGTTCATAAGTATAGCTTTTAGTGGCTGTGTAGTCCTTGTTATCCTTACTATAGGTTGCAGTAAAAGTAACTGTGCCGGTCTCACCAGAGAAAAAAACATCGCCATTCTGGTAAATCACAGCCATAGTTTTATTTGATGAGGTCCAGACTATATTTGCATCGGCCGTAACCTCTGTTCTTGCATCAGTTGGGTCAACAAAAAAAGCTCTTAATTTATTATTATCAGAACCAGCAGATAAGTCGCCTTCTAAAACCAATTTATAGCCATCAGCCGCAAAGAGAGGCAGACTGATTAAGGCAAAAAAAAGGAATAATAGATGAATAAAGAGTAAAGGTTTTTTCATAATTGTCCTCCAAGATTTACTAAGCAATAGTTTTATACTATCATTATATTTAAAGAGGATGAAATATGAAAGAAGGAGATTAGATTTTGAAGAAAACACTATTAGCAATATCATTAGCAGGAATTTTATTTTTAAGTGCAGCATGCTCCGGGGGCAATGCTTCTAAGGATTTAAGCGATGGCGAGCTGGTTGCCAAAGCAATTGATAACACTTTAAATTTAGAGAGTGTGGAAATTGATTCAACCCTTATTTTTAAGAGTGGCAGTGAGAATCAACCTATAGATGCTCAGGTTAATGGAAAGACCAAAATTTTTAATGACCCTGTTTTTATTGAAAATGCCTATACTATTCAGAATGTTTCTTTAGATAGTATGGAGGATTACAAGAGTTATATTCACTATTTAAATGGTGACCTGGTTGGTTATGTTTTCCAGCAAGGAGCCTGGTACTATGGAGAGAATTTGCTCTTCCCTGAGGACATAGTAAATAACCCAACTCAGAATTTGACCCTTTTTATTGCCCATCAGGCAAAGAGCGATTTTATTAAAAAGGATCAGGAGGCAAGCACAGCTAATCTGATTAAATATGATTTGCATGGTGACCCCTCAATACACTCCTGGGTTTTAAACCAAAGTGTTTTAAATTTAAGTTTGGGTAGTTTTGTGGGTAATCCAGAGGCTCTTGAAGCCATGGGTGATTTTATTCTTTCAATCTGGGTGGATGCCCGCAGCTTGAATATTGTAAAAATGGAGCTTGATTTTACTCCCAACCTTCAGAAGTTAGGCCAATTTCTTAAAGATGATGGCGAAAGCCCCGAAGGTGTAGTAGATATTTTTGAAAAATTCACTTATAAGGCAACATATGATCTAAAGAGTCATAATAAACTAGAAAGATTTTCTGTACCTTTAGAAGCAAGGGTGGGAACTAAATTAGAATGATTGACTTTGTCTTAATAATTATTCTTACTTTACTAGGAGCAAAATTTATAGCGAGATTTCTCCCCGGATCAAGACTTATGGGCCCTGTTTTTACTATAGGGGCCTATAATGTTCTGGGGGGGAGTCTGTCCTTATCTCCCTTGTGGGACATTCTTTTTTCTGTTTTACTGGGTATCTTTTTTGGGCTGAGAATTGACAAGAAATTAATTTTAAATTTCAAGGAGATTTTACTGCCCTTAATTATTCTCATTTTCTGGTATATAGGCCTGACCCTTCTAAATGGCACTATCCTTCAGGAACTCTCGTCTTTTGACCGGGTAACATCTTTTTTATCAGTTATTCCAGGAGGCCTGGGCGAAGTAAGTCTTATGGCTATCGATATGAAGGCAGATTTAATGACAGTAACATCTTTTCAAGTTATGCGGATGCTTACAATCATTGTTATGATTCCTTTTTTAGTAAAAAGATATGCTGAAAAAAGAACCAGCAAAGCAGACCAGGTCAGATATGAGATAAAAGAAAAAAGACCAGAAAAAATGCTTTTTTTGGCAGTCTTTTCTATAGTTGGAGCCTTAATTTTTCATTATTTTAACCTTCCGGCGGCCTTTCTTACTGGCAGTCTTTTCTTTGCTGCCCTGGCTTCAATTCTTTTGCCTGACTTTATTCAGAAACCACCAGATCAGGTTAATAACTTTGCCCAGCTAGGAATGGGGGCTGTAATTGGCTGCTCCTTTAACCGGGAAAGTTTTATGGTTATTTTAGATTCTTTTTTTATCCTGGTACTAATTACTTTAGTTACTGTGGTTACAAGTTTTTTACTGGCCTGGATTTTCAACAAGCTCTTTAAATGGAATTATCTGACTTGCTTTTTAGGCGTGGTGCCGGGTGGTATTGCCCCCATCATGATCTTGGCAGATCAAATTGAAGTAAATATCGGTTTGGTGGCTATTTTGCAGATAATAAGGTTGATAACAGCAATAATGATAATTCCATTTGTTTATGTCTTATTTTTATAAAAAAGGAGGAAGGAAAGATGAAGGTTACTGTCTTAGTTGAAAACATAGCCAATGGCAAGTTGCGGGCAGAATGGGGACTGTCTTATATTGTTGAGTCTGATGAAAAAATCCTCTTTGATGCTGGAGCCTCAGATTTATTTTTAAAAAATGCTGCAAAGCTGGATGAAAACCTGGATGTAATTGAAAAGGTGGTCTTAAGCCACGGTCATTGGGATCATGGGACAGGCTTGCAGTATTTACAGGGTAAAAATATCTATGCTCACAGCGCAATTTTTATGGAACGTTTTAGTGGTTCCAGAAGTATAGGCTTGCCCTTTAGCAGAGACTTTATCGAAGAAAACAACAGCCTGATTTTAAAGGATGGGCCACAAAAAATTACGGAAAATATTACCTTTCTAGGTGGAATTCCCAGGGGGAGCAAGCTGCAAAATGTTGCCGGATATTTTACTGATAAAGAAGGCAATCAAGATTTTGTTCCGGATGATTCAGCTATAGTTATTGAAGAGGATGGAGCTCTTAATATTATTACTGGTTGCGCCCATTCAGGTTTAATTAATACCATTAACTATGCTATTAAGGTTACTGGTAATGATGACATCAATTCGGTTATAGGTGGTTTTCATCTTTTAGGAAATGATGAGATTACTACAGAAACCATAAAATACTTGCGGGAGAAAAAGGTAAGAAAAATTTACCCTTCTCACTGCAATCAATTTCCGGCCTTGGCTGAATTCTATACAGTCTTTGGTTCAAAACCCCTAAAAACAGGGGACATTCTAAGCCTTTAAAGATGAGGCACTACATGCTATAATTAAAAAAACAAATTTTCTTCGGGGCAGGGTGAAATTCCCTACCGGCGGTAAAGCCCGCAAGCCGCAAGGCATGAACTGGTGAAATTCCAGTGCCGACAGTAGAGTCTGGATGGTAGAAGAAGTAAAGCTATGGCTAGAGCTGTCTCTATGGGCAGCTAGCTCATTTTGCTATAAACTTTTCTTGTCCCCGAAAGAGGGGACTTTTTTTATGGAAAAAGATTTTACAGAAAAAGATATAAAATATATGCAGGAAGTTTTTAACTTGGCTAAAAAGGGCAGGGGCTTTGTATCACCTAATCCATTAGTTGGTGCTCTTGTAGTAAAAGATCAAATAATTTTAGGCCAGGGATGGCATATGGGACCTGGAAAGGACCATGCAGAAATTGTGGCCATTGAAATGGCTGGCAAAGAGGCTAAAGGGGCAGACTTATATGTTAACCTGGAACCCTGTTGCCATTATGGGAGAACCCCACCCTGTGTAGATACAATTATAGAAAAGGGAATAAAAAGAGTATTTATAAGTAACAGAGATCCTAATCCTTTGGTTAATGGCCAGGGCATGGAGAGGCTTAAGGTCCAGGGGATTGAAATTATTGAGGGACTTTTAGAAAAAGAAGGTTTGGATTTAAATGGTATCTTTTTTAAAAACACTTTGACTAAAAAGCCCTATGTTGCCCTAAAGGCTGCTTCCAGTTTAGATGGCAAAATATCAACATCTACTGGAGAATCAAAATGGATTACAGGGGAAGAATCTCGCATGGATGCACAGATTCTAAGGCTGGAATATGACTCGATTTTAGTAGGAATCAATACTGTTTTGGCGGATGATCCCCTTTTAACCTGCCGCTTAAAGGATGGCAGAAATCCCATAAGAATTATTCTTGATAATAAATTAAGGATTCCCCTGGAAGCAAAATTACTTAACTTACCAGATTCAAAGGTAAAAACCATGGTTATCACCAGCCAGCTTGCTCCCAAAGAAAAGATTAAGACAGTAGGCGAGAAGGCCAGACTGGTCATTCTCCCCAAAAATAAAATTGAAATAGAAGACATTCTTGATTTGGCTTTTAGAGAAGAAATATACAGCATTCTGGTTGAAGGTGGGGCAGGAATTCATGAAAGCTTCATTAGTAAGAAAGTGCCAGATAAATATTACCTTTATTTTGCACCACTTTTGATTGGTGGCAGGGATGCCGGGAGTTTTTTTGCCGGACAGGGTTTTGCAAAGTTAAATGAGGCTGCCAGACTGGAGCTTGCAAGTATGGAAAGGAAGGGTAAGGACATAAAAATGATTCTTTACCCTGAAAAGGGGTGAGTGGATGTTTACCGGAATTATTGAAGAGCTGGGGCAGGTTAAAGAAATAAAAAAAGAAAATAAATCAGCAAAAATCAAAATTGCGGCTAAACTGATTCCTCAGGATTTAAAATTGGGAGATTCAGTAGCAGTAAATGGTGTTTGCCTGACCATAGTATCTTTTAGCAGTCAGGATTTGACAGCAGAAGTTATGGCTGAAACTCTGGACAAAAGTTCCCTGGGTCTTCTTAGAGCAGGTGAAAGAGTAAACTTGGAGAGGGCTCTCAGGGCCGACAGCCGTTTTGGAGGTCATATTGTAAGCGGGCACGTGGATGGCAGAGGGCAGATACTTTCAGTCAAAGAAGAGGGTATAGCCCAGGTTTTTAAAATATCCTACCCCAAAGAGTTGGCTCCATATTTGGCTAAAAAGGGATCAGTAGCTGTTGATGGTATCAGCCTTACCCTGGTTGATGTCCTGGACGATTATTTTATTATTTCCCTTATTCCCCACAGCCTTGATATGACAACTCTGGGCTTTAAGAGAGAAAAAGATTTAGTAAATCTGGAAATAGATATTCTGGCCAGGTATATAGAAAGGCTTCTTCAAGTAAAAAATACAGAGAAAGAAAAACCAGCACTGACAGAGTCTTTTCTGTTAGAAAATGGATTTATATGAGGTGTAAAATGGAATTTAAATTTAATACAATCCCAGAGGCAATTGAAGACATTAAAGCAGGGAAAATGGTAATTGTTGTTGATGATGAGGACAGGGAAAATGAAGGTGACCTGGTAATAGCTGCAGAAAAAGTGACTCCTGAGGCCATCAACTTTATGGTTACTCATGCCAGAGGACTGGTTTGTCAGCCTATCACTGACCAAAGATTACAGGAGCTGGATATCTGCGACATGGTTGATAACAATACAGACAGACATGGGACAGCATTTACAATCTCAGTTGATGCGGCAGAAACTAAGACAGGTATTTCTGCCTTTGAAAGGTCTCAAACTATTTTAAAAATGATAGATAAGAATACAAAGCCAGGTGATTTAAGAAGACCGGGCCATATCTTTCCTCTAAGATACATGCCTGGCGGGGTTTTGAGAAGAACTGGTCACACTGAGGCTTCAATCGATTTAGCTGTCATGGCTGGCTTGTACCCATCAGCAGTTATTTGTGAAATTATCTCTGATTCCGGTGATATGGCCAGAGTACCTGAGTTAATGGACTATGCAAAAAAGTTTGATTTAAAAATTATCACTATTGCTGATTTAATAAAATATAGGAGAAAAACAGAAAAGCTTGTTCAAAAGGAATCAGTTGTAAGGATGCCAACAAAACATGGTGAATTTATGCTCCACGCCTATTCAGAAAAACTTACAGGCAAAGAGCACTTTGCTTTGGTTAAGGGAGATATTTCTACCCCAGAACCAGTTTTAGTAAGGATTCACTCAGAATGTTTGACTGGGGATGCACTTTCCTCTCTTCGTTGCGATTGTGGCGATCAACTGGCAAAAGCCTTAGAAAAGATAGAGGCAGAGGGCAGAGGGGCACTTCTTTATATGCGCCAAGAAGGACGGGGAATTGGACTTTTAAACAAGATAAGAGCCTATGCCTTGCAAGACCAGGGCAAGGATACGGTTGAAGCCAATGAACTTTTAGGCTTCCCAGCCGATTTGCGTGACTATGGGATAGGGGCTCAGATGCTTTTGGACTTGGGTATAGAGAAACTAAAGCTTATGACCAATAATCCCAGAAAAGTAAAAGGGCTTGAAGGTTATGGACTGGAAATAGTAGAGAGGGTGCCTTTGGAAATCCACTCTAATTGTAATAATCAATACTATCTAAAAACAAAGAAAGAAAGATTAGGCCACATGCTGGAAGAATTTAAGGAGGAAAAATAATGGGAAAAACTTATGAAGGAAATTTAATTGGTGAAAAGATTAAGGTTGCAATAGTTGCAGGCAGATTTAATGAATTTATAACAGGAAAATTAGTTTCAGGAGCTATGGATGCTCTTCTTAGACATGGTTTGGAAGAAAAAGATATTGACCTGGCCTGGGTGCCAGGTGCCTTCGAAATACCTTTAGTAGCTCAAAAGCTGGCCAGCCAGGATCAGTATGATGCAGTAATCTGCCTGGGAGCAGTTATCAGAGGAGCTACACCGCATTTTGATTATGTTTGCGCAGAAGTATCCAAGGGAGTTGCTCAAGTTTCCCTGAAAGAAGGCAAGCCGGTGATTTTTGGCATTCTTACCACAGAATCAATTGAACAGGCAATAGAGAGAGCAGGGACCAAGAGCGGCAACAAAGGTTTTGAGGCTGGAGTATCAGCCATTGAAATGGTAAACTTGCTAAGAGAAATTAAATAAAAGCAGAAAGAGGGAGGATTAGATGGAAGATAGACCTAAGTTTATTGGTACAGACCAAGAGGGCCAGGAATATGAAATGGAATATCCTGACTTGCTTTATACAGTGCCTTTTACTCCAATGCTGGACAGAATAGAGGCAGAAAAACCAGAACTTCTTGATGGTTTCCATAAGATTTTTAAGGCAGTTGAAATGGATGTCTTTCAAAATTACTTTAACCAGCTGGTTGATATCAAAAAAGTTGACCATAGAATGATTATTACTACCAAAAACTACCGCCATAAGAGTTTCCTTGAAAAATTTTATTTGCCCTTGCTGGCAGAATCCTTTGAGGTAACCAATATCAGAATAATTTCCCAGGATTAACTTTATGGAGTTAAAGATATATAACAGGGAAAAAAAGCTGGTTGAAAATGAGCACATTGTTGGCCATAAATATATGCACTGGCTTTATTACAAAAACAGTGGCAATTTCGTTTTGGAAAGAATTGTCAAAAGAAAATTAGCCAGTAAAATTTATGGAGCTTTAAAGGACAGAAAAGGCAGCAAGAAGAAAATAAGGGACTTTATTGAATTAAATAAGATTGCCGAGGATGAGTTTTTAGATCAGGTAAGTGACTACAAAAACTTTAATGAGTTTTTTTACAGGAAGTTAAAACCTGAAGCCAGGCCAATTAATCAGGATAAGTCTCTGTTAATCTCTCCGGCTGATGGCAGGGTTTTTATTCATGAAAATCTTGTTACTGATAAAATTGTCCAGGTTAAGGGAATGAATTTTAACTTGGGGCAACTTGTAGGGTCTGAGGAAGTTATCGCAGAATTTAATGGTGGAACTATGATTGTGGTTCGTTTAAACCCCACCGACTACCATCGCTTTCATTTTCCAGATTCAGGCCTGCCCGGCAAAACCAGAGAGATAAAAGGCTCTTATTATTCTGTTAACACTGGTGTTTTGGATAGAATTGATAACATTTATCTAAAAAACAAAAGAACAGTTACGGATTTTATGAGTGATAATTTTGGCCGCATTCTCTACCTGGAGGTTGGGGCAACCTTTGTGGGAACTATAGTACAGACTTTCAAGCCAGATTCGAGGGTAGAAAGGGGAGAGGAAAAGGGATATTTTAAGTTTGGTGGCTCAACAGTCATCCTCTTTTTAAAGAAAGATTCCTTTGTTCCAGATCCAGATATTCTAGAATATACAGAAAAAAGAATAGAGACTCTCCTTAAAATGGGACAGTCTCTTGGTAAAGCCAAATAATATTTTCATCATGAGGGGTCCTTTCCAGGGCCTCTTTTATTTTTACACCATTTAGTTCAAAATCATCTCCGGTAATTTCAAGTAGAGGCAAAAGGACAAATGCCCGGTTAAGTGCTTCTTTATGGGGGATAATCAGGCGGTCACTGTCCATTTGCAAATCGTCATAGCTAATAATATCAATATCGATAGTTCTTGGCCCCCAGTGAAAAAGCTTCTTGCGATCGAGTTCTTGCTCAATTTTTTGGCCAAGCTCAAGAAGCTCCAAAGGGGAGAGTTGAGTTTCCACTTCAAGGACTATATTAAGAAAATCAGCCTGATCAGTGAAACCCTGGGCTATGGTTTCGTAAATAGAGGAGATTTTACCTAATTTAATCTTAGGGTTTTCTCCCAGAAGGCTGATAGCATGGGTGAGATATTTTTTTCGGTCGCCTATGTTGGAACCAAGACTTAAATAGACTCTAGCCATTTTCTTTTCCGCCTCATTTCAACAGCAAAGTATTTGTAATCACCCTGGACTGGAGGATTGGGTTTTATTACTTTTATTTTAATTTCTCTGATTTTTTCTGAGTGTTTAAAGATATCTTTGAGAATTTCGCAAGCAAGCTTTTCAATTAAATTATAGGATTTATTTTCTACCTGATTGGCAACAAGTTCAAAAATAAGGCCATAATTTATGGTGTCTTCCAGTTTGTCTTTGGCCATGGCCTCCTCTAAATCAGTGTAGAGGGTCAGATTGACCCTAAAGGCTTGCTCTTCTATTTTTTCTTCCGGGAAGCAGCCATGCCTGCCCTTGAAGCTTAAATCTTTAAGAATAATTTTATCCATTTTGTCCTCCCGGAGATTCATTTTCCATAATTTTATCGGTAAAAAGTGCAGCCTGAAGGTTGGCAGCCACATCATGAACTCTGAAGATTTCAACACCCTGCATGATTCCCAGCACGGTGGTACTGATAGTTCCAGGCAGCCTTTCTTTAGCTGGCAGATTAACTACAGACCCAATCACTGATTTTCTGGAAGCAGCCAGAAGAAGTGGATAGCCCAGTTCTTTGAAAAAGTGAAGATTTCTGAGGACTTCAATATTTTGCTGAGGGTTTTTACCAAAGCCAATCCCAGGATCCAAAAAGATTTTTTTAGGGTCAATACCAGCTTTATCTGCCAAATCAAGGCTTTTTAAGAAATATTCTTTCATCTCATCAAGCATCTTGCCTTCATAATGATTATTTTCTTTATTATGCATTATAATCAGACCAGCCTGGTGCTCGGCCACTAAGGGGGCCAGCTTGGGATCTTTTTGCAGGCCGTAAATATCATTTATAATTGAGGCACCCTGCTTTAGGGCAAAGTCTGCCACCTGGTGTTTCCATGTGTCTATAGAGATTGGCAGAGTGGTAGCTTCTAAAATCATTTGCAGGCCTGGTGCCAGTCTTTCAATTTCTTCAGCAGGACTGATAATTTTATGACCGGCCCGGGAGGACTCTGCCCCCAGGTCCAAAAGGTGGGCACCTTCAGCCGCCATTTTTTTTGCCTGCTCGAGGGCTTTTTGAGAATCGAAAAAATCTCCTCCATCAGAAAAAGAGTCAGGAGTTAAGTTGAGAATCCCCATAATCTTACTCTTACCATCTAAAATAAGCTGGCGACCATTTAAATTAAGAATTTCATTTTTTTCTTTTCTTTTTATAATTTCCATTATTTTAACCTCTGATTAGTGAAAGAAACTCTTGGCGGAGGGCAGGGCTGGTCATAAAAGCACCTCTCATAGCGGAAGTGACGGTTATGGAGCCTGGTTTTTTTATTCCCCGCATGGACATACACATTTGCTCAGCTTCAATAACAATGGCAGCCCCGTGTGGTTGCAAAACTTTCATAATAGTGTCGGCAACCTCCTTGACAATTCTTTCTTGTAATTGTGGTCTGGCTGCAATTATATCTATAACCTGAACCAGCTTGCTAAAGCCTGTAATCCTGCCATCTTTAGGAATATAGGCTACGTGGGCTTTCCCGTAAAAGGGAAGAAAGTGATGCTCGCAAACAGAATAAAAAGGTATATCTTTTATCAAAACAAGCTCTTCATGTTTTTCTTCAGTAAAAACCTCTAGATAATCTTCTGGATTTTTCCCAATACCATGAAAAATCTCTTCATACATTTTTGCTATTCTTGCCGGGGTTTCCAGCAGACCTTCTCTTTGGGGATCTTCCCCCATAGCTAAGATAATATTTGTCATAGCAGTTTCTATTTCTTTAATCTTCATAAAGATTCAACTCCCTTGATAAGTATTATATTTTAAAATCTGCTAATAGTGTATATAATAATTACTATAGACTAAAGACAAGGAGATATTCATGAAAAAATTTTTTAACTGGGGTAATCTCAACATCAGTCTTCAGGCATTTTTTGTTTTGGCAGCCTTACTGACTTTATTTTTTATTTATACAGACCTTTTTGCCATAACAGATTTTCTGCTTTCCTTTTTAGGGGCTACTTCAGCTATACTTATGCCCTTTATTATTGGTTTTTCCATAGCCTTTCTATTAAATTCTCCTATGATAAGTCTTGAAAAAAAGATGAGTCAGTATATAAAGCCTCTTGCAGATAAAAACAAAATAAAAAGGATGCTGGCTCTGCTCATAACCTATCTTGTTTTTATCGGTGTTTTAATTTGGTTTCTGATTATCGTCTTGCCTCAGTTCTACCAGAGCTTGCTTAAACTCCTCAACCAGCTGGCCAGGGGTTACTCTGAGTACCAGGAAGAAATAGAAAATGTTGCTGAGGCACTTGGTGTAGCCACTTATCTTGATTTAGTTATGTTTAATGAAATAGATTTCTCTGACTATACAGAAGTTATTACCAAGGTTCTGCCTTTTGTTTTAAGCAAGGCCTATTCCTTTACTTCGACTGTTTTTAAGTTTGTCATGGGAATTATTATCTCAGTATATGTTCTTTATGATAAAGAGAGGTTTATTTCAGGGGGCAGAAAAATAGTAGCTGTTTTTACTCCAGAGAAAGACCTGGACAGGGTCAACCTTTTCTTGTCAGAAAGCAACCATATCTTTAAATCTTTCTTTATTGGTAAAACTTTGGATTCGATAATTATTGGTATCCTTTGTTTTATTGGTCTGATAATTATGAAAAACCCCTATTCAATTGTAATTGCCGTAATTGTTGGGATAACCAATATGATTCCATATTTTGGCCCCTTTATAGGTGCTGTTCCCGGGGTTGCCATCACCTTGATTTATGATCCGGTCATGGCACTTTGGCTGACACTTTTTATATTCCTTTTACAACAATTTGATGGTTTGATTTTAGGACCTAAAATTTTGGGTGATTCTACCGGCATAGAGCCTTTTTGGGTTCTTTTAGCAATAATTGTTGGCGGAGCTCTTTTTGGGGTTTTGGGGATGTTGCTGGGGGTTCCTGTTTTTGCAGTCATTTACAATGTGTCAAAAAAGGTAATTAACAGGAAATACGAAGAAAAAATGCAGAGAAAGTCCGTTGACTAAAAGAGCTGATTGTTATATGATAATTGAGATATATAACAAGTATTATAAAACAGAAAAAGGGGAGGAAATATTTTTATGAAGAGTAAAAAAATCATAGCTGGCCTCATTTTAGTGTTATTTGCTATCACTATGGTTGCTGGCTGTGGCGGTGGTAACAAACCATCCGCTGGAGACAACGGTGACAAGGCTGAAACTATTAAGATTGGCCTAAACGCTGAATTGTCAGGAAACGTTGCACAGTATGGTATTACTGCTGCAAACGCAATGGAACTTGCTGTTGAAGAAATTAACGCTGCTGGTGGAGTTAAAGGCATGAAGCTTGAGCTTATCAAGTATGACAACAGATCTGACAGTGCTGAAGCTCTTAACATTTCAACCAAGCTTGCATCACAAGATAAAGTATCAGTAATCGTAGGACCTGTTACTTCAACAAATGCGATTGCTACAGTTCCTGTTTCAGAAGAATTTGAAGTTCCTGTAATTTCGCCAACTGGTACAGCTCTTGATGTAACAGTTGATCCAAAGAATGGCAACACACGTCCATTCATGTTCAGAACTTGCTTCATCGACCCATTCCAAGGTCAGGTTGCAGCTCAATACGCAGCAGATAACCTGGGCTTAACAAAAGCTTCTATCTATGTTGACAACAACAGTGACTATTCAAAAGGTCTTGAAGCTTCCTTCAGACAAACATTTGAAGCTATGGGTGGATCAATCGTTAGTGTTGAAGGTTTTGTTGTTGAAGACAAAGACTTCAAATCAACTTTAACTAAAATTATCAGCAAAAACCCAGAAGTAATCTTTATCCCAGCTTACGAAGAGCAAGTTTCTCTTATTATCGACCAAGCTAGAGAACTAGGTTACACTGGCGTACTTCTTGGTACAGATGGCTGGGATGGTGTAAAACTTGCAGAAGTTAACACACCTGAAAACCTTGAAAATGCATTCTTTACTAACCACTATTCACCAGAAAGCACAAGTCCAAAAGTAATTGACTTTGTTGCTAACTACACAGCTAAATTTGGTACTGAGCCACCATCATTTGCAGCTCTTGGTTATGACACTGCATACTTGATAGCTGCAGCTATTGAAATTGCTGATGGTACAAATGGAGCAGCTATTAAAGACGCTCTTGAAAAACTTGAAGGCGTTGAAGGAGTTACAGGAACAATCGTTCTTGACGCTCAACACAACCCAATCAAATCAGCTGTTATCCTTGGATACAACGAAGCTGGTGAGCAAATCTACGTAGCAACAATTGATCCCAAATAAGCATTGATTATGCAAAATTCTTGAAATTTTAAAGGAGGGACTACAAGTGCCCTCCTTTTTTTATGATTTTTCCGAAAGGAATGGTATCTGTATGGAAGTTTTCTTACAGCAAGTAGTAAATGGCTTATCTTTAGGGAGCATTTATGCTTTAATTGCCTTGGGCTACACTATGGTTTATGGAATTATTAAATTGATAAATTTTGCCCATGGTGAAATCTACATGATAGGTGGATACATTGGCTTTTTTGCCATTACCATTCTTGGTGTTGGTTTTATTCCAGCCATGTTAATTGCTATGATTGGCTGCGCTCTCTTGGGAGTAACTATTGAAAAAATAGCTTATAAACCACTTAGAAATTCAACCAGAATAGCAGCTTTAATAACAGCTATTGGGGTATCTTTTTTTCTTCAATACACTAGTGTGTTTTTCTTAAGACCAGAACCCAGGGTTTTTCCAAAAATATTGTCTAAAGGTAAGATTACTCTTTTCGGGACTAAGGCCTACATAAGTCATCAACAGCTGACTATAATGATAGTTACAATTTTACTTATGTTGCTTTTACAATACATTGTTCATTTTACTAAAACTGGAAAAGCTATGAGAGCAGTTGCCTTTGATAAGGACGCTGCTATTCTTATGGGAATTAATATTAACAGGACAATTTCAACTACTTTTGCTATAGGTTCTTCCTTGGCTGGAGCAGCTGGAGTTATGGTAGGGGTTTATTACAGTTCTATTTCTCCTTTAATGGGTGTAATGCCGGGCCTAAAAGCCTTCGTTGCGGCGGTTTTAGGAGGAATTGGCATTATCCCCGGAGCCTTTACTGGTGGAATAATTTTGGGCTTGATAGAAGCTATGGTTAGTGGATATGGTAACTCTCTTTACAGGGATGCCGTGGCATTTTTTATCCTGATTATTATATTGATAATCAGGCCTACAGGAATCTTTGGCAAAAACGTGAAAGAGAAGGTGTAAATTGTGAAAATAGACAAACAATTAATTTTTAATTTATCCCTGGCTTTCATCTTTTTTATCATTGTTCAAGTGCTTATGTCAGCCAAGCTGATAACTTCTTATTATCAGCTAAATATATATCTTCTTTGTATAAATATAATAATGGCTGTTTCTTTAAACCTGGTTACAGGATTTTTAGGACAATTACATTTAGGACATGCCGGTTTTATGGCAGTTGGGGCTTACGTTTCTGCTGCTATGACAACTAGGATGGACTTGCCTTTCCTGCCAGCAGTTTTAGCTGGTAGTTTAGCCGCAGGTCTGGTTGGCCTTCTTGTTGGCTACCCAATTCTTCGTTTGGGTGGTGACTACCTGGCCATAGCAACCTTAGGTTTTGGTGAGATTGTTAGAATTATATTTGTAAATATGGATTATGTTGGTGGAGCCCGTGGTCTTTCTGGTATCCCCAGATATACAACCTGGCCTCTTTTATTCTTTATAACATTATTTGTTGTTCTTTTAATCAGAAATTATATTAAATCAAGCCATGGAAGGGCTGTTCTTTCCATAAGAGAAGATGAAATTGCAGCTGAAACAATGGGGATTAATCTTACGAAATATAAGGTTATGACCTTTGCCATTGCTGCCTTTTTTGCCGGCACAGCTGGTGCCCTGTATGCTCACTATTTCTTTATAATTTCTCCTGCAACTTTTGGCTTCCTAAAATCTATTGACTATTTAGTTATGGCTGTTCTAGGAGGCCTTGGATCTATCACAGGTTCAATTATGGCAGCTGCAGGTCTGACTATAATTTCAGCTCTTTTACAAGAGTTTGGGGCTGTCAGGATGATTGCCTATTCTGTTGTTTTGATTGCTGTAATGCTCTTTAAACCTTCAGGACTTATGGGTAATAAAGAATTAAGACTCTCTTTTCTTAATAAAAAGGAGGGTAAAGATAAATGAAAATTCTGGAAATAAATAAATTAGTTAAGCTTTTTGGTGGCCTTGCTGCCGTAAGCAAATTTGATATGTATATCGATCATGGTGAACTTGTTGGCTTAATAGGACCTAACGGAGCTGGTAAAACAACAGCCTTTAACCTTATAACTGGTGTTTATGAACCAACAAGTGGTGAGGTTCTTTTTGACGGCGAAAATATTGCTGGCGTAAAACCCTTCCTTATTAACCAAAAAGGGATGGCAAGGACCTTTCAAAATATAAGATTATTCAAAGATTTGACAGTTCTTGATAATGTTCGCATTGCTTATCACTCACACGTAGATTATTCTGTCTTAGCAGCCATGTTAAGATTAAAAAAATTCTTTATCGAAGAAAAAGAAACTGAAGAGAAGGCAATAGAGTTTCTAAAAATCTTTAATCTTGATCAAAAGAAAGATGAATTAGCAAAGAACTTGCCATATGGTGAACAAAGGAGGCTGGAGATTGCCAGAGCTTTGGCTGCTCAACCAAAACTATTGCTTTTAGATGAGCCGGCTGCTGGTATGAACCCGCAGGAAACTTTGGACCTTATGGAACTGATTGCAATGATCAGGGAAAAGTTTGATCTGACTATTCTTCTTATTGAGCACGATATGTCTCTTGTTATGGGAGTTTGCGAAAGAATTTATGTCCTTGACCATGGCATGCTTATAGCTAATGGTACTCCTGCAGAAATAAGGTCAAACCAGAGGGTTATTGAAGCTTATCTTGGGGAGGATGCCTGATATGTTAGAGTTAAAAGATATAAATTTATATTATGAAGGTATCCATGCCTTAAAAGGAGTAAGCCTGCAAGTTCCTGAAGGAAAAATAATTTCTTTAATAGGTGCCAATGGTGCAGGAAAAACCTCTACTTTGAGAACTATTTCAGGTTTAAACAGGCCAAAATCTGGTTCTATAACTTTTAATGACCAGGATTTGTTGAAAATTTCTCCTGAAAAACTTGTTAATTTAGGGATTATCCAAGTTCCAGAGGGCAGAAGGATTTTTGCCCCCATGACCGTTTTAGAAAACTTGGAATTAGGAGCTTTTTTAAGAAAAGATAAGGCAGGCATTGCAGAAGATTTAGAAATGGTCTTTAAAAGATTTCCACGCTTAGAAGAAAGAAAGAAACAGATTTCTGGAACCTTAAGTGGCGGCGAGCAACAGATGCTGGCTATGGGCAGGGCCTTAATGGCCAGACCAAAAGTACTTCTTTTAGATGAACCATCTATGGGACTGGCTCCTATCTTAATTAGGGAGATATTTGATATTATCAAACATCTTAATGATGCCGGTATAACAATCTTACTGGTAGAACAGAACGCTAAAATGGCCCTGACTATTGCTGACTATGCCTATGTGCTGGAAACCGGCAGAATAGTTTTGGAAGGTAGTGGCCAGGATTTGGCTCAAAGTGATGAAATTCAAAAAGCTTACTTAGGTGGCTAAAATTTAAATAAAAATCAAAAAAAGAACCCTGTCTTCTGACAGGGTTTTATTTTTTATAGTATTTTTCGAAGGTAATCCAAAGCATAAAGGCTGGTAATTTCTCTGATTCTGTTTCTGTCGCCAGTAAGGTTTAATTCCTGCCAGTATTCTTTACCATTTACATAAAAGCCAAGATAGACCAGACCTACCGGTTTTTCAGTCTTGTCACTTGCTGGGCCGGCTATGCCTGTTGTAGAAATACCAACGTCGGCATTATTAATCAGGGCAACATTTCTGGCCATGTAAAGGGCAGTTTCCTTGCTGACAGCACCATGCTTAATCAGAATATCTTCTGGAACTCCTAAACTCTTTACCTTGGCTGAGTTGGAATAAGCAACAAGCCCTTGGAGAAAGGTTTTGGATATACCAGGCAGGGCTACCATTTTTGCTGCCAGAAGGCCCCCAGTACAGGACTCTGCTATGGCCAGGGTAAATTTCTTTTCTTCTAATTTTTTTTGTAGAGTTTCCTCCAGGGAAACATTGCCTTCGGCAAAAATATAATCTCCAAGCCTTTTGTAGATTTCTTCTTTGATTTTATTAATTTCAACCTGGGCAGTATTTTCGGTTTCAGATGCAGCTGTAACCCTAAGTCTGACAGATAGATTTTTAGCATAAGGGGCCACAGTAGGGTTGGAAAGGCTAAGCAGATCTTTGATAATATCATTTACAGAAGATTCGCCAATACCAAAAAGGTTTATATAATTTGAGTGTATGGTTTTATCTTGTAATTTTTTTAAAAGTGGCTGGGCCTGGTTTTCAAACATAGGGATCATTTCAGAGGGAGGGCCAGGTAAAATAAGCAGATGCTTATCCTGATCCTGCAGGTAAGAACCAATGGCAGAGCCAAAATCATTTGGTAAAATCTGGCTGCCGTCTATGTAGAGGGCCTGCTTTTTATTGTTTGCCGGCATAGAAATTTTCCGGTCTTTAAAACTTTGCTCAATTTTTTCAAGGGCAAGAGGATCTGATTTTAATTGTCTGCCAAAGTATTTGGCACATACTTCTTTGGTCATATCATCATCTGTGGGACCAAGTCCACCTGTAGTTATAACCATATCCGATCTTTCAAAGGCGGCTTTTAAACTATCTAAAATTCTTGCCTCATTATCTCCTACAGTTATTTGGTAATGAAGATTGAAACCCAGTTCAGCCATTTTTCTGGCCAGATACTGACTATTAGTATTTAAAATATCCCCCAAAAGTAGTTCACTTCCTACTGAGATAATCTCAACTTTCATTAAAGCCACCCCCTTAATAAATTTTATAACAATACTATTATACTACGGATTGACAAAAGATAGAATAGAGTGTAGGATTCATGGTAATTGAATATTATGAAGTCAAAGGTGCCTCAATTGAGGAGAATAGGGAAGACCGGGTTAAAACCGGCGCGGACCCACCACTGTAAGCGGAGACGAAACCCGATTAGCCACTGGAAGAAATTCTGGGAAGGCCGGGAGGAGAATGACACGCCAGCCAGGAGACCTGCCTTATGATTGTTCAATGTATTCCCTGGGCCAAGGAATGCGTTCATCTGACTTAAAATGGGAAAGTCTCTTGTATTACAAGGGACTTTTTTTTTATTAGAACAAAGGTTGGTTGCTTGCTTTGCTTTATATTGAACAATTTGTTTATACAAATAAATTAAGGGAGAGTCATCCGCTGGAGAGAGTTGTTTTTGCTCTTTTCACCATGCTTCTGGCTCTTGTAAGCAGGGACTGGAAAATCCATGCTCTGATTCTTCTTGCAAACATTCTCTTACTCCTTTTTAAGGCTGGTATTAAGCCGGTCGTCCTTCTTAAACTTCTGAGCCTGCCATTAGGTTTTCTCTTTATTGGTATTTCTACAATTGCTGTTCAGGTAAGCAATCAAGAATTAGAATATCTTTACTTTTGGCAGATTGGTGGCTTTAAGCTTGGTGTAACAGGAGGATCTCTTCTTTTGGCCTTTCAAACAATGACAGTTTCTTTAAGTGCTTTAAGCTGCCTCTATTTCCTGGCACTTACAAGCCCCATGGTAGAAATAATCTATGTTCTTCATCTATTCAAGCTTCCAGATTTAATAATTGAGCTAATGGTTATTATTTACAGATTTATTTTTGTTTTTTTAAATACTGCAATGAACATTTATTATGCCCAGGAATCTAGATATGGTCACAGCAGTTTTAAAAAATCTATAAATTCTTTTGGTATGCTTTTTGCCAATCTTTGGTCCAAGGCCTTCTTTAAATCCAAGGCCCTTTTTCAAAGTTTGGATGCAAGATCTTATGCAGGAACTATAAAAGTATTAAACCCGCCCTATAAGTTTACCAAAAAAAACGCACTCTTATTTATTGCCATTGATTTACTTATTTTGATAGCTCTTATACTCAATTATTAAAAAAGAAAGAGGGAGAGATTTGGACTATATTTTAGAAATCCAAGAACTTGATTTTTCTTATATGGATGGAAGCAAAGCCCTAAAAAATATATCTCTTAAAATTCCAGCTGGAAAAAAAGTTGCCATTATTGGTAATAATGGTTCAGGCAAAAGCACCTTGTTTTTACACTTGAATGGGATATACAAACCAGATAAGGGGAGGGTGATTCTAAAAGGGAAAGAGATGGAATACAGCTCTGCTTTTCTTAAAGAAGTAAAAAAAAGTGTGGGAATGGTCTTTCAAGATCCAGACAATCAACTTTTCTCCGGCAGCGTTTATCAGGATGTATCATATGGCCCTGTTAACCTTGCTTGGAGTGAAGAAAAGGTCAGGGAAGAGATTGAAATAGCCATGAAAATGACTGAAACCTGGGATTTAAAAGATAAGGCCACACATTTTTTGAGTTATGGGCAAAAAAAGCGGGTTTCTATTGCCGGAGTTTTAGCCATGAATCCAGAGATTATAGTTTTGGATGAGCCAACTGCTGGCCTTGACCCTGTATTTACCAGACAGATAATGGAAATTTTAGATGAACTCAACCAAAAAGGCAGGACAATTATAATATCCAGCCATAATATGGAGGAGGTTTATGCCTGGGCTGATTATATTTTCGTTTTAAGCCAGGGAGAAATAATTGCTCAAGGCAAGACAATTGAACTTTTTAAAAATGATCAGGCTATAAAAAAAGCCAACCTTTTTAAACCCTGGGTCCTGGAGGTTTTTAATAAAATATCAGATTCTCTACCTTCCTGGAAAAAATTAAATATACCCAGAAAAAAGGATCAACTGATGACACTAATTGAGGAGGAAATTAAAATTGACTAGTAAGAAAACTTACGCCCTTTGGGCAATGTTGCTCTTATTTGCTATTCCAGAAAATGCTCTGGCTATGCATATAATGGAAGGTTTTTTACCCATGAAATGGGCAGCTTTCTGGGCACTTTTATCCCTGCCAGTAATTATTAAAGGTTTATTATCAATAAAAGCAAAACTTAAAGAAAATCCTGAACTTAAAATGCTTCTTGGGGTAGCAGGAGCCTTTGCTTTTGTTTTATCTGCCTTAAAGATACCTTCAGTTACAGGAAGCAGCTCACACCCAACAGGCACTGGCCTTGGTGCAGTTCTCTTTGGCCCGGCTGCCATGAGCGTTTTGGGGATGATTGTCCTTCTTTTCCAGGCTATTTTATTGGCCCACGGAGGAATTACAACCCTGGGCGCCAATGTTTTTTCAATGGCTATTGTAGGTACTTTTGTAGCTTATGGTGTTTTCCAGCTTTCCAGAAAGGCGGGCCTTTCCGACTCTATAGCAATTTTTGCAGCAGCTTCTTTGGGTAACCTTATGACCTATGTTACAACATCCTTGCAATTAGCTTTGGCTTTTCCAGCAGAGGTTGGCGGAGTAACAGCATCTGCAATAAAATTCTTATCAATTTTTGCAATAACTCAAATACCATTAGCAATAAGTGAAGGTCTTTTGACTGTCGTTATTTTTAACTTCCTTAAAAAATACAGTAGTGATGAATTAATTGCTTTAAATATTTTAAAGAAGGGGGCTGGAAATAAGAAATGAATATAAGATCAACTAACATTATCTTACTTCTTCTGGTTGTTTTATTGGCTATAGTTCCTTTAATGATAATCAATGATTCAGAATTTGAAGGGGCTGACGGTGAGGCCGAGGAAATGATTGGTGAAATTAATCCTGATTATGAACCTTGGTTTGAAAGTTTCTGGGAACCACCAGGAGGCGAAACTGAAGGTCTTCTCTTTGCCTTGCAGGCTGCCCTTGGAGCAGGTTTCTTGGGCTATTATATTGGCCTAAGAAGAGGCAGGGCTAAAGAGTAAATAAGAAATATATAAAGATAAACACAGAAAAGTGCCCCTGTAAAAACACAGGAGCACTTTTTTGGCAAATATTTAAATTTTAAATATTAAGATTAAAA
>CAZUPR010000002.1:36364-61550 GCA_964622305.1 uncultured Eubacteriales bacterium | reverse complement strand
CTCAATCTGACTTTCTTTACATCTTAATTTTAAATGTGTAAAATTATAAAGAAAAACTAAAAAGTGAGGGGAAATAAAAATGACTAAAAAAAATATTATCATCATTGGCGCAGCAGGCAGAGATTTTCATAACTTTAACACTTACTATAGGGACAATGAACTCTTCAATGTGGTTGCCTTTACAGCTGCTCAGATACCCGATATCGACAACAGAAGATATCCTGCAGAGCTTGCAGGAAGACTTTACCCAGAAGGTATCCCAATTTTCCCTCAAGATCAGCTGGCCAATCTTATCAAAGACTTAAAGGCTGACCAATGTGTATTTGCCTACAGTGACATTAAATACGAGGATGTAATGGCTATCTCAGCCCTGGTAAATGCAGCCGGAGCAGATTTCCTTCTTTTGGGACCTGCAGGAACCAGCCTAAAAAGTACAAAACCTGTAATCTCCGTTTGTGCTGTTAGAACTGGATCAGGTAAAAGCCAGACTTCACGTAAAATAATTGAGCTTCTTATGGAAAAAGGTTTAAAGGTTGTTGCTGTAAGACACCCTATGCCCTATGGCGATCTTGTAGCCCAAAAAGTTCAGCGTTTCGCTTCAGTAGATGACTTAAAAAAGCACAATTGTACAGTTGAAGAAATGGAAGAGTACGAGCCTCATGTTGAAAGAGGTAATATCATTTATGCCGGCGTTGATTATGAAGCTATCCTTAGGGCAGCAGAAAATGATCCTCAAGGTTGCGATGTTATACTCTGGGATGGTGGCAATAATGACTTCTCTTTCTATAAAGCTGATTTAGCTGTAGCAGTGGTAGACCCCCACAGACCGGGGCATGAACTTTCTTACTATCCTGGTGAAGTGAGCTTGCGGATGGCTGATGTGGCAATTATTAATAAGATTGACAGTGCTACTGGAGAAAACATCAAAATTGTTGAAGACAATATTAAAAAAGTTAATCCTAAGGCCCTGGTAATCAAGGCTGAATCTGAAATAACTGTAGATAATCCAGAAATTATCAAGGGTAAGAAGGTCTTGGTTGTCGAAGATGGACCAACCCTGACCCACGGTGAAATGAAAATTGGAGCCGGCACTGTGGCTGCAGAAAGATTTGGAGCCAAGGAACTGGTAGATCCCCGCCCTTTCACCACCGGCAAACTAAAAGATACCTTTACAACTTATCCTAATATCGGTACTCTTCTTCCTGCAATGGGTTATGGACCACAGCAGTTAAAGGACCTGGAGGAAACTATAAAGAATACTGAATGCGAGGCTGTTATAATAGGAACTCCTATTGATTTAAATCGAATTATTAAAATTGATAAACCATCAACAAGAGTTCACTATGATTTAAAAGAAGTTTCAAAACCAGACCTTGAGGAAATTCTTAATGATTTTGTGAAGAAACACAATCTGATTTAAAATAATTTATTCTTCAAAAAAAGAAGCTACTAATTCTTTGCTTATGTCTTCTGGGTTCTTGTAGGTCCAGTTTGGCTCATCCTTATCGACCAAAACACTGCGCAGACCTTCAAAGAAATCCGGGTTATCCATAAAGTTAATACTCATTATTAATTCCATTTCAAAACACTGGGCCAGAGTCATATCTTTGGCCCTTTTTAATTGTTCAAAAATTACATACTGGGAAAGAAGGGACTTTTTCCTAAGCTCTTTGAGAGTTGTGCTGGCCCATTCATGACCTTCGTTCTTTCCTTCCTCAAGACTGGCAAGGATAGCCTCCATGGAATCTCCAGAAAAATATTTTTTAATTTCAGCTTCATGTTCCTCCAGATAGGAAAGCCCCGGCTCTTGAATATGTGTCTTTAAAATTTGACCTATTTCTTCTTTTATGGCCTCCTGACTCTGGCCTTGAACCTTGGAAATTTCCTTAAGAATTCCTTCAAAGGCCTGACGGTCAATCTGCATTTCAGCAAGACCCAGCCAGATGACGTCTGCAGCTTTAAGAAAGCTGGCCATAAGACTGATATAGAGGCCCATTTCTCTGGAAATCTTATTTAAGAACCAAGAGCCACCGACATCAGGATAAAAGCCGATATTGACCTCAGGCATAGACCACTTGGTTTTTTCTGTAACCAGCCTGAAATCTGCCCCATAGGATATTCCTACACCGCCTCCCATAACAATCCCGTCCAGCCAGGCTATTAAGGGTTTGGGATAATTAATTAAAAGCTGGTCCATCTCGTATTCAGAAGAAAAGAAATCGCGGGCAATTTCATGAGCCCTTTCTTTATTATCATAATAAACCCTCATGTCACCGCCTGCACAAAAACCTCTGTCTCCAGAGCCATACATGACTACAGTTAAAATCTCTGAATCTTCAGCCCATTCCTTTAGTTTTTCATCGATAGCAAGAATCATATCGTGGTTGAGGGAATTCAACTTATCGGGTCTGTTTAAAATAATCTGCCCAGAAGATCCCTCTTTCTTTAAAATAACTTCCTTCATTTAAGTCCTCCTCTAGAGTAGTTTTTTTATTTATAGATTTTTAAAAGAAAAGTCCAAGAACAAAAGGAGCAAATAGAGCTGTAAAGAAACCGGTAAGTCCTATGGCCAGACCACTCATTCCACCCTGTATCTCACCCATTTCGATAGCTTTGGTTGTTCCCAGAGCGTGTGAGGCTGTGCCTATACTTATACCCTGGGCCACCTTATTTTTAATACCAGCCATATTCAGAACTTTTTCAGCTAAAACTGCCCCAGTAAGTCCAGTTACAACAATTGAAATAACTGTAATTGAAGAAATTCCACCTAAGGCCTGGGAAACCTCCACCCCAATGGGCATGGTTACAGATTTTGGTAAAAGTGAAGCCGTAAGAACCTTGTCAAAAGCAAAAAATTTGCTCATAAAGCCAATCAAAATCAAGGCACCTATGGAGCCTGCTACAACCCCTAAAATAATGGGAAAAAGATTTTTCTTTAAGAGAGCCAGCTGGCGGTAAAGTGGAACTGCCAGGACTACAGTTGCTGGTCCCAAGAAAAAACTAATATAATTGCCTCCAACTATATAATCATCATAGGGGACTTTAAGTATAAGGAGAACTCCTATTATACCTGCAATACTTACTAAAAGAGGATTATTGAGAGCATAGTTAAACTTGTTCTTAAATTTAACGGCTCCAAGATAAATTAAGAGAGTTAAGAAAATTCCAAACAAAGGATTACTTGTCACTGTGTCCATTTTTCACCATCCTTTGACTTATTTCTATTACATAGCCTGTAAAGATCATAACTATAAGAGTAGATAAGACTACTACTATTAAAAATGGCACAATTTTACCCGCTAAAAGAGGATAATATTTTAAAATTCCCACCCCTGCCGGGATAAAAAAAATCGTTAAATTATTAAGAAGAAAATCACTGACTCTTTCAAGTTGCTGCAATTTTACCAGTCCTGTGAGAAGTAAAAGAAATAAAATGAGCATACCAATAACATTACCTGGCAAGATTAACCCAAAAGTCTTGTTAATCAATTCTCCAGAAAAAAGAATGGCCAGTATAATAACCAATTCCTTAATTATGTCCAATCTTTTGCAGCCTCCTTATATTTTTATTAATTCATATTCCTTGCTGCCAAGACCAATTTCTTGGCCATAATTGACCTGTATCTCTCCCATGGTCTCCTGGCGTAATTCTTTAAAGATATCTTGCCCACCTTTATTAATTAAATCAAGACTTGCCTGATCAATAGCCACTGGATCTGTGGAGGCTAAAATACCAATATCAGGTGCAATGTATGATCCTGACCAGGAAACACAATCGCATTCCGGAGTTATATTTAAAAGGAAATTAAAATAAACTACCTTATCTTTCTTGTTTTTGACAGCTGCATAGGCGTATTCCACCAGCTTTTCTGTAAAATCCTTGAGTTCCTCTGACCAGTTAAGAACAATTGCCTTAGTTGGGCAGACCAGCATACATTCACCACAGCCTATACACTTACTGCTGTCAATTATGGCCTTGCCATCAACTAAAAGGATAGCAGCCTCAGGACATACTTTTACACACTCACCACAGCCTATACACTTTGCCTTATCCGCAACCGGTCTGGTAGAATGTTGTTCCTTCTTGCCCCTGGGGTTTGCGCAACCCATAGCCAAATTTTTAATGGCACCACCAAAGCCTGCCTGGCCATGTCCTTTAAAGTGCGACATAACAATCATGCTGTCAGCCTCTTCAATGGCACCAGCAATATAGGCCTTCTCAAAGTGTGGAAGATTTATTGCAACCTCTTTATAGTTTTCACCTTTTAGGCCATCAGCAATAAGTATAGGAGCATTAACTGTCGCATAGCTAAAGCCGTGCATGAGAGCTGTTTCTAAATGATCTGCGGCATTTTTTCTGCTACCCAAGTAAAGAGTGCTGGTATCAGTTAAAAAAGGCTTGCCTCCACCTTCTTTTATGAGATCAACAATTTGCCTGACAAAAACAGGTTTCATAAAAGAATCATTGCCTCTCTCACCAAAATGAAGTTTTACAGCCACCAGGTCTCTCTTTTTAAAAACCTGTCCAGCCTCAAGAGCCTCATACAATTTTTTGATTTTATTTAGTTTGTTTTCACGAAATCCGCTTGCCTGACTGGCAGCAAAATAAACTTTACTCTTCATAAGGACACCCCCATTACTATTCATTATAAATTTTAGCATCTGGGGACGCAACATTTCATCTGAAAATGCATGAATATTCACATTATGCAATGGAATATTCATTTTCAAACAGAATGTTGCGTCCCCAAATGGAAAAACCCTGGCAGATTACCGCCAGGGTTTGAAAAATTCTAGTCTTTTGCTATGTTTTTTATTATTTCTTCTATTTGATTCACCTGGGCTACCATTTTATGCCTTACTTCCTTCTTATCCAGATCTTTTAGGGCCGGATGAATGGCTTGACCAGAATAATCAGAAAGGGTCTGGAGAATTTCGAACTCATCCATGCCAGAAATATCTTCCTTATCCTTTAAAGCTGCATAAACACTTCTGTTAAACTTATAGGGATTAGCCGTAGCATCAATGACTGTATAAAAATCTTCATCTTTTTTTGCTTTTCTGAGTTTTTCATAGACTCTTACTCCAACAGCTGTGTGAGTATCCAGAAGGTATTTATAGTCATCGAAATATTTTTTAATAGTCTCTGCAGTTTCAGTTTCATCAGCGTAATCAGCTAAAAGTTCTTCCTGGATTAGAGAAAGGAGCTTACTGTCTATCTGAAAAGCCGCTCTTTCCTGCAAGTCTTGCATTATCCCTGCAATAAATTTTTCATCTCTGCCAGAAATTTCATAAAGAAATCTTTCCAGGTTGCTTGAGACTAAAATGTCCATTGATGGTGATGTTGTCTCAATAAAATCTCTGTGGGTATCATATTTTCCTGTGTTTATAAAGTCTGTCAGAATGTTGTTGATATTTGAAGCACAAATTAGTTTTCTTATAGGCAAACCCATTTTTTTAGCATACCAGGCGGCCAGAATATTGCCAAAATTACCAGTTGGAACCACAAAGTCTATTAGCTGACCGGGCTCAATCTGACCTTCCTCAAGCAAGTTAACATAAGACTTATAGTAATAAACTATCTGAGGTAAAAGCCTGCCCCAGTTGATAGAGTTTGCAGAAGAAAGCTCAGTATTCAAAGCAAGAAGGTCTTCTTTATAGGCCTCATTGGCAAAAATTTCCTTTACCTTCCTTTGGCAATCGTCAAAATTACCCTCTACTGCTATTACATAGGTATTATGACCTTCTGTAGTAGTCATTTGCAGTTCCTGAACCTTACTTACCTTTTGATGGGGATAGAGGCAAATTATTTTTATTCCCTCAATATCTTTAAAACCCTCCAGGGCCGCCTTACCTGTGTCTCCTGAAGTAGCAGCTAAAATAAGTAACTTCTTATCATAGCCCAGTTTTTCCAGGGATTTTTGCATAAGATGGGGCAGCATCTGCAAGGCCACATCCTTAAAGGCTGCAGTGGGGCCATGCCAGAGTTCCATGATGGAAAGGCTGTCATTAATCTTAGCCAAAGGAACAATATCTTTGCTGGCAAAAATATCTTCATTATATACTTTTTGGCAAATTTCTTTTATTTCCTGATCGGAGAAATCAGTTAAAAAAAGCTGGAAAATTCTTGCTGCGCTTTCAGCATAGGTCAGGCCTCTCATTTCCTCATAGTCCAGGGAGGGTATTCTTTCAGGTACAAAGAGACCACCTGAAGGTACCATGCCTGTTTTTATAGCTTGACTGGCAGTTACTTTTTCACTTCCACCTCTTGTACTTTGATAAAGCATCTTTTCTCCCCTTTAGTCAAATTAGTGTATGGTTACTTCTGTCCAGATTCTGTTGTATACACCTACAAATTCACCTGGATCTTTAAAAATTTCACAGTTATCAATTACTTCTTGTGAAGGATAGGCTATATGGCTATTTACCATTTCATCTGGCAGGTAGGCCAAAGCATCCTGATTAGGGCTTGAATAACCAATGTATTCAGAGTTTCTTGCTGATATTTCTGGGTCAGTCATAAAGTTAATAAATTTATGAGCTGCTGTCGGGTTTTTAGCATTATTTGGAATTACCATAGAGTCTACCCAAAAGTTACTGCCTTCCTTGGGAACTACATAGGCAAAAACATCCTGAGGACCATGGAGAGAAACTTCCATAGCGTCGCCAGACCAGGCTAGGGCAATAGCTCCTTCACCTGAGAGCATCTTATCTTTAATCTCATCAACTACATAGGCTAAAACCAAAGGTTTTTGCTTGATGAGCTCATTTTTAGCTTCCTGGAGCTCTTCTTCATTCCTGCTGTTCATAGAATATCCCAGTCTTTTTAAGGAAACTGCCAAAGCATCTCTTTGAGAGTCCAGCATTAAAATTTTATTGGCATATTTTTCATCCCAAAGGCTGTCCCAGCTGTCAATTGTTTCATTAACCATTGTGGTGTTGTAAAGAATACCCACTGTTCCCCAGAAGTAGGGAATTGAATATTTGTTGTCTGGGTCAAAGGCTAAATCTTTAAAGACAGGCATTAAACTGTCAATATTGCTTAGCTGACTATGATCAAGTGGCTGTAAAAGATCTTCCTTGAGCATTTTTTCAATCATATAGTCTGATGGTATTAAGAGGTCATAGCTTGAACCTCCAGATTTAACTTTAACATACATATCTTCATTTGTTGAAAAAGTTTCATAATTTACCTTGATGCCTGTTTCTTTTTCAAATTCTTTAATCAAACCTTCGTCAATGTACTCTCCCCAGTTGAAGATATTGACTACTTCTTTTTTTTCTCCTCCACAGCCGGCTACAAGCAAGGCAGCGATAAGGATTGTCAGCAAAAATAAGTTTTTTTTCAATTGAATTCCTCCTCTTTCTTTTCCATATTTGTTCTTTTGTTAATAAGAAGCAAGAGCAGTAAAACTACCACAAAGAGAATAGTAGAAACTGCGTTTATTTTTGGATTTATCCCTCTTTTAGCCATTGAATATATGGCAATAGGCAGAGTGTTTACTCCGGAACCTGTGGTGAAGAAGCTTATAACAAAATCATCCAGGGAGAGGGTAAAGGCCAAAAGTGCACCGGTAAAAATACCAGGCATTATTTGTGGCAAGATTACTTTTCTGATTGCCTGCCCGGGGGTAGCACCCAAATCAAGGGCAGCCTCAAAAAGGTTTTTATTTAACTGAGTTATCTTTGGTAATACTGATAGAATAACATAGGGTATACAAAAGGTAATATGTGCCAAAAGCAAAGAAATATATCCCAATTTTATCTTAGAAAAGATAAAAAGGATCATGAGTGATATCCCAATCAGGATATCAGGGCTGACTACCGGGATATAGTTAAGGTTCATAATTACCTTCTTTTTCATTCCCTTAATGTTGCTAAGGCCAATCGCAGCTATGGTCCCGATAACGGTGGCTATTATAGTTGAGAGAATAGCTATTGTGGCCGTATTATAAAAAGCTTGCAGGAGGATTCTGTCATCCAGAAGCTCTATATACCATTTAAAACTAAAACCATCCCATTGTCCTCTATATCTTGAATTATTAAAGGAAAAAAAGATTAAAACTGCTATTGGGGCATAGAGAAAAATAAAAATTAAAAAAGAATAAATCTTGGTAATATATTTCATCATCAGAAGACGCCCCTTTCTTCATCATCTTTTTCTACCTTCCTTAAGATATATACAAAAATTAAGATAAAAGACATCATTATAATTGAAAGGGCTGAACCAAAGTACCAGTCGTTAACCAGCAAAAATTGTTGCTCCACCAGGTTCCCAATCAGGGTTACTTTTCCTCCTCCAAGAAGTCTGGAGATAGCAAAGGTGGATACAGCTGGCATAAAGGTCATAATAGCTCCTGAAACAACACCTGGTAAACTCAAGGGGAACACTACTTTTCTAAAAACATTAAACTTATCTGCTCCCAGGTCTTCGGCAGCCTCCAGGAGTTTTTTATCTATTTTTACCATTACTGAATAAATGGGAAAAACCATAAAGGGCAGGAAGTTATAAACCATACCTAAAACTACGGCCTGAGAATTATAGATAAGATTAAGTGAGGGCAGGCCAAGCTTGATTAAAAGAGTATTTATCAGGCCGGTATTTTCTAAAATTGTCATCCAGGCATAGGTTCTTAAAAGGAAATTCATCCACATGGGAACTACAAAGAGAAGGACCCAAAAGTTTCTTTTTTCGGGTTCCATATTGGCAATGATCCAGGCCATGGGATAACCCAGAAGCAGGCAGATAAAGGTGGCTACCAAAGAAAGATTTACAGACCTTAAAAAAACCTGCACATAAATAGGGTCAAAAAATCTTTTATAGTTTTCTATGGTCAAAGAAGCTCCATCCGTTGATAAAAAACTATAATATAAGACCAGAACAAGTGGTATGAAAATAAATACAAAAAGCCATAGGATATATGGATATGCAAGGTAATTCCTTTTCATAATTATTTCACCTTTTTCATTACATGATAATTTTCCGGCTCAATTTCGATGGCCAATTCTTGTCCAGGCTCATACAATCTTGTCGAATGAACCATCCAGTTAAAGTCCTTTGTAGCCACAAGCATTTCATAGTGAACACCTTTAAAAACAACTGACTCAACCTTACCAACAATTTTTGAGTCTGCATCCAAAGTTCTTAACTCCACGTCTTCAGGTCTGACTACTATATCAACCTCTTCATTTTTAGCAAAGCCAAAGTCAACACAATCTACAACAATATCATTAAAAGATAAAAGATAATCGTCCAGCATTATTCCAGGGAAAATATTTCCCTCACCAATAAAATCAGCTACGAAAACGTTACTGGGTTCATTATAAATATCAATTGGCGTACCAATTTGTTGAATAACTCCTTCATTCATAACGATTATCTGGTCAGACATGGTCAGAGCTTCTTCCTGATCATGGGTTACATAAATAAAGGTAATACCTATTTCTTTTTGAATTCTCTTTAATTCAATTTGCATTTCTTTTCTAAGCTTTAAGTCCAAAGCCCCCAAAGGCTCGTCTAAAAGAAGAACTTCTGGCTCATTAACCAGGGCCCTGGCTATGGCAACCCTCTGTTGCTGACCGCCAGATAAGGAGGAGATTTTTCTTCTTTCCAGACCTTTTAAGTTAACAATTCCTAGGACATTGGAAACTTTTTCTGCAATAGTTTTTTCATCCATCTTTTTTATTCTAAGGCCAAAGGCAATATTTTCGCCCACATCCAGGTGAGGAAAAAGAGCATAGCTTTGAAAAACTGTATTAAGATTTCTCTTATGGGCTGGCAGATCATTTATTAATTTTCCGGAAAAGATCAGATCGCCGGAGGTTTGAGTTTCAAAACCTGCAATAATTCTCAAAGTAGTTGTTTTACCACAGCCAGAAGGTCCAAGCAGGGTTAAAAACTCATTCTTTTTAACCTGTAATGATATATCCTTTAAAATATGATCTTCTTCGTAATACTTATTTATATTTATTAACTCAACAATATTTTCTTTCTCTTGCAAGGATACAACCTCCCTTAAAAATATGGTGGCGTAGAGATCCAAAGGATTCTTGCTATGCTTTTACCATCGTTACTTATATAATGTGCTGCTTCTGTATCATAATAAAAACATTCACCTTTTTTGGCCTTATACTTTCTCTGTTCCAGGTGTAAAGTAACAGAGCCTTGAAGGACATAACCAAATTCTTCACCCTCATGGGGAGCATCTATCTGGCTGGTGCCACCGGGAAGCAGTTCTAAAAGGATGGGCTCCATTTCATTTTTTTGGGCATTGGGAACTATCCAGGTAATAGTGTTTTTTAGGTCAGTATTTTCCTGGACAAAAAAGTCCTCTTTATCAAAGACAATTTTTTCCTCAACGGTCTCATTAAAGAAGTCTTTTAAGTTTGTCCCCAGACATTCCATCATATCTATTAAAGTGGCTATGGATGGTGAGGTTAAGTCTCTTTCAACCTGAGAGATAAAACCCTTGGTAAGCTCACATCTGTTTGCCAGCTCTTCCTGAGTCATCTCCTTGGCCATCCTCAGTCTGCGTATCTTTTCGCCTATTTTCATGGAATCACTCTTTCTTCTATTAAACAAGAAGTTTATTATTACTAAACTTTCCATATAGAATTATATTTTTAAGAAGTCTTCTTGTCAATAAAAAAAACAAAAAAAGGGAAAAGTCTTTTAACTTTTCCCTTAAAGATTTTTCTCTTTTTTTTATAGGTTTCTGGCAATTTCCCGGCCATATTCTATGGCTTCATTTTCAACCTCCGGAGTAGGGTTCCACATGTTGCGCAGCCCTTCTCCAATAAGCTCAAAGCCAGCCTTGGCAAGCATTTCATTCATAACCTTTACGGCCTCGCCACTCCAGCCATAACAACCAAAACTTGCTGCCTTTTTCTTTTTAAATTTTCTTTCCTGCATCATATGAATAAAGCCGGCAACTGTTGGCAAAATGCTGTTATTTACTGTTGGCGAACCCATTATGACTGCCTTAGAAGAAAAGATTTCTGTAATAATATCGTTAGGGTCACTTTTTGGCAAATTAAAGAGTTTTACAACTATTTCCCTGTTTTCAAGCTCTATGCCTTCAGCAATCTTTTCAGCCAGCCTTTTGGTACCATTCCACATGGTATCATAAACAATGGTAATCTGATTTTCCTGGTAATCATCACACCACTGGGCATATTTCTCAACAATTTGCATTGGATTATCCCGCCAGATAACACCGTGGCTGGTAGCAATAATATCTATATCAAGATTCAGAGCCGTAATTTCAGCCAGTTTTTTCTTTAGAAATGGGCTGTATGAGTTAAGAATATTAGCATAATATTTTTTAGCCTCATTAAAAAGAGTGCACTGATCTGCCAGGTCATTAAAGAGAAATTCATTGGCATAATGCTGGCCAAAGGCATCGTTACTAAAGAGAATATTGTCTCCAGTTAGATAAGAAGCCATACTGTCAGGCCAATGTAACATGGTCATTTCAACAAAAACAAGTTCCTTGCCATTACCAAGATTTAGTTTATCACCAGTTTTTACCACCTGGAAATTCCAGTCCTGATGGTATTGTCCTTTAAGTGATTTGACTGCATTGGCAGTACAATAAATTGGCGTATCTGGTATATGTTTCATAAGTTCTGGCAGGGCACCACTGTGGTCAACTTCGCCGTGGTTAATAACAATATAATCTATTTCCTCTATAGGAATTTCGCCAGCTAAATTATCAACAAATTCCTTGGCAAAGGGCAGCCAGACTGTATCAATAAGAACATTTTTTTCTTCCCTGATAAGAAAGGCATTATAAGTGGATCCCTCATGAGTTGTAAATTCATGGCCGTGAAAAGTGCGTAGCTCCCAGTCACTTTTACCAACCCAGTAAACATTGTTTTTTATATGTTTTTTCATCTTTTTAGCTCCTTATCTAATATTTCCTCTGCTTCTTCTAAAGAAGATGGGATTTCTATATAATGTCCCCTTTTTTTTAATCTTTGAAACAAATCAATTAAAATTGGTGGTTCAAGAGAGGCTTCTTTTAAAATTTGAATCTCCTTAAAGACCTCCTGGGGGCTTCCCTCCAAAATAATCTTACCCTCATTCAAAATCACAAGCCGGTCAGCCAGTAAAGGAACCAGGTTCATATCGTGGGTGCTGATAATAACTGCCATCCCATAATCCTCATTAAGCATATTTATAATTCTGATCATTTCTTTTTTTGATTCCGGATCCAGTGAATCAAAAGGCTCATCCAAAACCAGAATTTCTGGCAGCATGAGTAGGGCACCAGCCAAAGCAACCTTTTTTTTCTGACCTCCGCTTAAATAATGAGGAATTTTTTCTAAAAGATCATCAATTTTTAGAAGGCCGGCCCAATAATGAACCTTTTTTTCGATTTCCTCTTCTGTAAGTCCCCTGTTTCTGCCGGTAAAGGCTATATCATCAAAAACCCTGGGACCTATTATCTGTTCATCAACATTTTGAAAGAGGACTCCAAATTTTTCCCTTAAAATTTTAAAATCCTTGCAAGGATTAAGGCCCATAACTTCTACCCTGCCTTCTTTGGGTTCTAAGAGGCCAAGAATATGGCTTAAAAGGGTCGTCTTACCCGCTCCATTTGGGCCAAGAAGTATAAGTTTTTCAGCCTTTTTCAGAGTGAAATCCAGGCCCCCTATATCTACTTCTGTTTTATCTGGATAAATATGTTTTAAGGAACTGACTCTTATCAAATTGTCCATGGCAATAACACCCCCAAAAATACTAAAAAGCCAGCTAAAATTAAAAGATAATCTGATTCCCTTTTTATAAGTTTCTTTTTTCCCAGAGGAAGAGAGCCGCTGTAGCCTCTCAGTGAATAGACCTTATACATCCTTTCACTCATTTCAAAGGAATTTATAAAAAGGTTGGCTATGATTGCCCCGGTATTTTTTATATTTTTCATTATATTTGCAGAACTATAGCCACCCCTAAGCCTTATAATTTTTAAACTATCCTCCATTTTTTCTAAAAGGATAAAAAAAGACCTATAGGTAAAAAAGAGGATATCTGCTAAAAGAGAGGGCAATACCCTGGCTAAAAGTGAAAAGACCTCAATATAAGGTGTAGTTAAAATAAGCCAGATCATAGTAAGGGCGGCAGTAGTTGCCTTCAGAACCAAAATCAAGGGTGCATAGCTTGAAAAAGATTTGGTAAAGAAAACAAAGAGAAGGCTAAAAAACAGTGGATAAATTAATAATTTTAAGATTAAGAATGGTTTTAAACGGGATGAAAGTAGAAGAAGAATGAGAAAAAGGCAAAGAAAAACTAGTTTTTCCCTCTGATTAGTTACCATTAAGGCAGCAAGTAAGAAAAAGCTTAGAAGCATTTTGGCCAGACTTCCACTTTTGTGAAAGAAGGACTGACCATTTATTGAAATATTATCAATTTGTGCAATATTCATAAGCTCACCTTATCTACCTGGAAATCATATCAGGCCTGGTTTTTTCAAAATATCTGACGATAAAAGCAGAAGCAAGTGCCTCTATAAAAATACCCGAGGTAATTATTACAAAAAGCAAGCTCCACTGGCCGGGCTCCAGATGAAAGGGCAAATGGCCATCTGCAGATAAATTTTTAATCACAAGCAGAAGCATTAGTGAAACAGAAAGCAGGAGAGCCAGACTTACAGAAATAAAAGTTCTGGGTAAAACCGGAACTTTTTTCAGAACTTTTCTAAAGAAAAAAGAGCTGATAAAAATTTCTGAGCCAATTATCAAGGTGTTAAGGCCAACTATACTTATGCCACCATGTCCGGCTAAGGCCAGAATAAGGTTAACTGAAAAAACTGCCATAAAACCCATGGCCGGACCCAGTAAAATACCAACCAGTGAGGCCAAGCTCAAGTGGATGGGTAAAAAGCCCAGAGGTACAGACATGGCCAGGAGCATGATAGCAGCTGAAATAGCCGTAAAAGGAATTTTTCTGCGCAGATCATCCTGATTCTTATTCTTAATTATTACAAATATAATTGTAAATGTTAAAAGCCAGGCAGGCAGCCAAATAAAAGGCGATAAAATCCCATCTGGTATATGCAAATGACTCATTCTTCCTCCAAAAAAAGAGCTTGGCCCTGCCGGGCAAAGCTCTGACAAAGTCTTTTCTTTATTTTACTAGCATTGGGATAGTCTGACCAGCCTTAGGCATATCATAAACTAAACCAGAAGCAATTTTATCCTTGGCCATTTCAAGAGCCTCATCGAGATCCTTGGCCTTTTTAACCTGTAAAATTGCTGCTTCTTCTTCAGTAATTCCATCACTGACAATAATTACGTCAGACTTGCTTAAACTTTGGGCCCAAAGGAAGGCCTTGTGAGCTCCAACCCTAAATGGTAGTTTAGCAAATTCCTCTAAAACTTTTTCTGGATTATCACCTAATTGCATGGTTTCAATAAAGAGATCTGAACCTACTCCTTCAACACATTCTGCTACAAGAATAACAGTGCCACCTTCTTTTACTGCTAAAGAAGAGTGTAAAAGTGCCTTTTGAGCCTGATACATATTTATATCTTTAGGAAAACCACCTGCAGAAGCAATAACGACATCTGCTTCTTGCTTTATTTCAACCTGCAGAGCCTGAGCAGCTGCTTCCATTCCCACTTTGTGGGCTAAGAAAACATCACCAAAGACAGCCTTAACTATTTCTCTTTTGCTGTTCAAAACCACATTATAAATTAAATCAAGCTTGGAAGCTCTGCCAATCTCATCGATATCTGCCCTAAGAGGGTTACCTTCAAAAACACCCAGACTGGCACCAGGTTTAGTAAGCATTTCGTGGTTGGCGTTAACTACCTTTTCGCCAGCTACCCCAATACTTACACCTTTTGCTCCACCACTATAACCGGCAAACTGGTGAGGGTCTATTACACCCAGGGAGATTTTTAAATCTGCTTCATAATACTCTTTATTTAGTTGAATAGGAGTTCCTCTGGAAGTTGTTCCAAGGTCTATCAGAAGGTCCGGATTGAAGGCATCATGAGAAACAACCTTGAATCTCTTAAAGGACTCAGTGCCCAAAATTTCTTCCATTTCAGGAGGCTCACAGATTCTGTGAAGGCCTGTTCCTATCATAATTGTAATCTGTTCATCCTTAATTCCCATCTCATTCAATTTAGCTGCCAAAGGTGGGATTAAAAGCTCATTTGGTACAGGTCTTGTGGCATCACTTGTTACAATACAAACGGTTTTGGCATTTTCAAAACCTTCCAAGGATTTGCCAATTGGTTCATTTAAAGCTCTTAAAACTTCTTCTTCATTAGTGTGGGGAAGCTCAGCTTCTGAAATATTTACTTTTTCAAAAGGAAAATCCACCTCTTTTTCAATATAGCCCCTGCCATAGGGTAAACTGATTAAAGCCATTAAAACTCCTCCTTTATTATCATAAGATAATTATATCATAAAACGCTTTTCTTTATTAAGGAAATTGGGGATTTCTCTTTTCTAAAAAAGCATTTATTCCCTCAGCAAAATCAGGCTCATTGGCTAAACCTAGCTGATATTCATACTCTAAATCCAGTAAAGCTGATAATTCTGGATAATTTATCTTATTAATTAGTTCTTTGCTCTTTCTTAGTGACTCTCTTGGTTTTTGGGCAAGCTTTTCAGCAAATTCCATAGTCTTTTCCATAAGTTCCTGATCCTGGACCAAAAGGTTGATTACCCCAAGCCTGTAAAGTTCTTCAGCAGAAATAACTTGGCCCAGCATAGCATACTCCATTGCTTTTGAAGGATTTAGTGCCTTGCTTAAAAAATATGTACCCCCCATATCAGGTATAAGACCAATGTTTACAAAAGCCTGCAAATACTTAGCCTTATCAGAAGATACAATAAAGTCACAGCAAAGTGCCAGGTTAAAGCCAGCTCCAGCTGCAGGGCCATGTACAGAAGCAATAACCGGTTTACCAATATCTCTGATCCTCAAGGCCAAAATAGCAAGTCTCTTTAAAACAGGTTTAAAAAAGTCATTTATGTCACTGTCAAGATAATTTCTCATAGCCTGAACATCACCGCCTGCAGAGAAAGCTCTGCCAAGGCCATTAATAACAATAACCCTGCAATCTTGATTTTCTTCGCAAAAATCAAGTGCTTGCGTCATTTCTTCAAGAATAATCTGATCAAAGGCATTGAGGGTTTCCGGAGAGTTCATGCTGATAAAGGCTATATTTCCTTTTTCTTCAAAAACAATTTTTTTATAGACCATTTTTCTCCTCCTCTCTTAATATTTTAAGGATCTGATCCTTCTTTTTGCCAGCAATTTGAAGTTTTTTAGCCTTATCAAGCAAGACTTTAAAATTCTCTGAGGCCATTAAGCCTTCTTCTAAAAGATCTTGTCCACTGATCAGGGCTTTAAATTTTTCTCTTTCTTCTATTAATATAGTAAGTTCCTGGCTGGGTTCTTGCCAAAAAGAATAATAAGCTAAAATATCCCCTTTATTAGCAGACTGACCTTGAGTCAACTTGTATAAGGCCTCTTCGTAGCCAGTTTTGCCGTCCACAAAATCCCTGAGAAGAAAAAGCTCCTTCAGGTTAGCCAGACAAACTTTATTGGCCCTGAGATTCCTTGAAAAAGAGTCCAGGAGTTCTGCAATCTCCTTACAAGAAAGCAGACACTTATCTTTTTTTGAAAAATGCATTAAAAAGAAAAGAAAGTTTTCCTGGAAGCTGGATTCTTTGTCAAGATAAGGAGAAATTTCATTTAAGCTTGCCAGCTTATCCGGATGGGCAGTAAAAAGTTCGTCCAAAAGAGGATGGCGTTTTTTTAAAGCCTGGCTTTCTTTTAAAAAAATAAAGGCCTGAGAAATATAATGTCCCCTAAAAAGCTTTTCCATTTCCATTTCAATCCGTTCAAGGGAAAGATTTGACAGGTCCATTTGCCGGCAGATTTCCCTGGCAGGCAGATCAACTCCAAAGCCAAGGCGGGAAATAAATTGGGCAAGCCGATAAACCCGCAAAGGATCTTCCGGGAAAGTGGCAGAATCTGTTATTCTAATGGTCTTGCTTTCTAAATCAGCCAGGGCAGAAAAATTATCAACAATTAATTTATCCTTAAAAGAATAGGCCAGAGAGTTGATGGTAAAATCTCTTCTTTTCTGCGCCTCCTTAAGATCAAGAAAGGGGTCAATTTCTATGGCAAAGTCCTGCCTTTTTTCTCCCTCTTTTCTTTCCTTTCTGGGAAAAGAAAAGTCATAAGCCTTACCTTTTATTTTTAAAATTCCAAAAGATTTGCCAAGCTCCTGAAGAGGTCCTAAATCTCCCAGAAGAAGGCCCATTTCCTTAAGAAAAAGCAGGCTTTCTTTTTCCTGCTCTTCTTTTGTCCTGGATTTATGAAGGATCTTTGCTTCCTTGCTTGCATGGATTTCAAAATCATATTCTGCTGGTTTTATTCCCAGCAGAATATCTCTTAAACTACCACCAACAAGAAAGAGCTCCCCGCCTTTTTCCTGGATTTTTTTTGCCAGACCTTCTATTTCTTCTGGGAAAAAATAATCTTTAATTTTACTCATCCAAAGTCATGAATGTTTTAATATCTTTAATGTTCTTTTCCAGAAGTTCAAAAGTATAACGAGCTTCATCATCAACCAGAAGAACAACTTGCTTTAAATCAAGGAGCTTATAGAGATCTTCAGAAAGCTCTGGATTAAAGGCAGCAATCTGAGGAAAACCAAAGGCAAAAATTTCTTTTTGGCCATCCTTAGTCAGGATTAACTGGAGCTCAAGTTCGTCCTCGGTAATTTCTGTGTCAAACTCTAAATTCCCTTCTTCAAGCATGTCCGGAGTAAGGTCTTTTGAGAAAATTTCAAAATCTGCTTTTTCCGGTACGTAAAATAAATTGTATCTTTTATTCATTCTTTATCACCTCGGGAAAACTTACACTATTTTCTCTTAAGATAAACCAATATGGGCTATTTATCTAAGCTCTTTCTATTGAATCTTTCTACTTTTCCCTATAAAATGATTTAGGAGAAGAAGTTTATTTGAAGGGGGTTTTTTTATGTCTGTAAGAGTAACTGGGCAAGAAGCTTTAGAGGCTTTTGCCAGCATTGCCTATCTAATCAATGGAACAACAACATCTGATATTGGAATATCAGTAATGAATCGCGAGGTATATCTTGAGTATATTGCAGCGGATAAATTAAACTTGGGCAGAAAACCAGGTGATAAGGTTTCCGAGAAAACAGTTGGCTACCGTTGCATGCAGGAAAAAAGAAGAATTGTTGAAGAAGTTCCACAGGAAAAATCTGCCTACGGAGTCGCATATGTTGCTAACGCCATGCCATTTTTTGACACAAATAACAATGTGGTAGGTTGTGTTGTAACAACTGAAACCAATGAGGTCCAGGATTTTTACAGGGATAAATCCTATGTTTTAAGAGAATCTTCCAATGAAGTAGCGCATGCTATTCAAAACCTTGCCATGCAGGCAGAAACGCTTGCCATGGCTGGAAAAAATCTTGGTACTCTTTCTGCTGAAACTCAGAGCAAGGTACAGGAAACTGACAAAATTATTACCTTCATTAATGATATAGCTAAAAAAACCAACCTGCTGGGTTTAAATGCTTCTATTGAAGCCTCCAGAGTTGGCGAAGTTGGCAGAGGTTTTGGAGTTGTTGCCGAGGAAATTAGAAATCTAGCTAACCATAGCTCCCAATCAGTAAAAAGCATTCAGGAAGTTCTTGACATCATGATAGATGCCATGACATCTATCAGAGAACAAAGCGATAATATTGACAGGGCTACCCAGGAACAAGTAGCAATTACAGAAGAAATATCAGCCTCAATGGAAGAAATTGCTGCTATGGCTAATGAAATACAAGAATTTACTGAAGATGTTGGTAGAAATGCTTAATTTATTTTCTGCAGGAGCCTTGTTTATCCTTTTTTATTTTTATTCTTTTAAAGAAAAAACCATGAATCAAAAAATTTTTGGACTAAGCTTTCTATCCTTTATTTTTGCTGTTTTTTTTCTTTATAAATACTCTCAGGGGATTTACACAGACTCCTTTCTTTTTTCTCTTGCAGCTTTTATTTTTCTTTTGTTTCTTATCTCTTCTTACAGAGACTATAGCAAGAACCAGGAAATATATTATCTAATCAACATACTTTTTTACCTGACAAATTTTCTTCTATATTATGGGCTCTATAATTATCCTCATCTTTTTGTAAGGATAACTAATGGGAATTATTTGACCTGGTCTCTTTTTCCTTTAGCCGGGGTTTTATTATTTTTACAATTCAAAGAAAGCAAAAAAGCAGATTTTTTCCTTTTTTCTTTCCTTTGTCTGCCCTTGATCTTGCTTATGGAAGAAAAATTTGTTTTGCCTCTGATGGCTGTCTTTTTTCTCTTAAACTTTATCTATGTCCGCCAGATCCTCTATCTGCCCCTTCTGGAAAAAAATAAAATCCTGGAAGAAAAGGTCAGGAAAAGAGAAGCTGATCTGCCAGAACACCTAAGGGAAAAGTTCCAAATAATGGAGCATAACAAAGCCAAACTTATGGACATGGCATATACAGATAAAATGACCGGAGTTTATAATAAGGATAAAATAGTATCCCAAATCAGAGATACAATTAAAGATAAGAGAGTCAAAAACTTTTCAATAATTATGTTCGATATAGATAACTTTAAAAGAATTAATGACAACCTTGGCCACTTAATCGGCGATGAGGCAATTATTAATATAGCCCGAATTGGCGAAAAAGCCATTAGAGGCCAGGACTCCATCGGCCGTTATGGTGGAGATGAATTTATTATCCTCCTGCCTAATTTAAATGCTATTGATGCTAAGGTTATTGCTGAAAGGCTAAGAAAGAAAATCGAAAGTGATAGCCAGCCTCATTTTACAATTTCTCTGGGAGTGGCTTCCTATCCCGATGACGGCCAATCTTTTAAGGAATTGCTTGAAGCTGCTGATCAGGCTCTTTATAAATCAAAAGAAAGGGGAAAAAACAGAGTTTCCCACCTTAGTTTATATTGACTTTTCTCATTTTTTTTGCTAAAGTTGTCTTTATAAATTTAATATTTACTTATCAAGAGTGGTAGAGGGACTGGCCCTATGAAACCCGGCAACCTGCTATGGCAAGGTGCTAATTCCAGAGGTTCTTACCGAAGATGAGTTCTCAGGACTCCTCTTTGAGGAGTTTTTTTTTGAAAAGGAGAAAGAAATGATAGATATTAAAGATATTAGCAAGATTTACAGCTCCAAAGAAGGAGACCTTGTAGCTCTAAATAAGGTAAACCTTAAGATAAATCAAGGTGATATTTACGGGGTTATCGGCCCCAGTGGTGCCGGTAAATCTACACTTATCAGGGTCATTAATCTTTTGGAAAAGCCAAGCGCAGGCCAGGTCTTAATCGATGGCATTGATATAACCAGGCTAAATAAAAAAGAGTTAATGGATGAAAGAAAAGAAATTGGTATGATCTTCCAAAACTTTAATTTAATGAATAACTCCACGGTCAGTCAAAATATAGCCTTCCCCCTGGAAATATCTCACAGCGATAAGAAAGTTATCTCAGAAAGACTGGATGAGCTCTTAGAGCTTGTTGGACTGGAAGATAAAAGAAATGTCTACCCTGCAAAACTTTCCGGAGGACAAAAACAAAGGGTTGGCATCGCCAGGGCACTGGCAAACAAACCTAAAATTCTCCTTTGTGACGAACCTACCTCAGCCCTGGATCCGGTTACTACAAAATCAATCCTTGAGCTTTTAAAAGATATTAATGAAAAATTAAACATAACCATAGTTTTAATAACACACCAAATGGAAGTTATTAAAACCATCTGTAATAAAACAGCTGTTATTGAACACGGCAATATTGTTGAAGAAGGGCCAACACAAGAACTTCTTGCTAATCCTTCCTCTGAAACTTTAAAATTATTTTTATCCTAAAACCGGAAGGAGAAGACAATGGAACTAGAACTAGCCAGATACTTCAGCCTAATAGTTACACCCTTTTGGGAAACTATCTATATGGTCCTGCTATCTACAATTTTTTCAATCATCCTTGGCTTGCCCATGGGGATTCTGGTTGTTATTACCGAAAAAGGGCACATTTGGGAGCATAAGCTTATTAATAATATCTTAAGTTACCTTATAAATATCTTTCGCTCCATCCCCTTTATTATTTTAATTATCATCCTCTTTCCAATTGCCAGATTTATTGTTGGAACTACTATAGGGCCAACAGCAGCCATAGTACCTCTTTCTATCGGAGCATCACCTTTTGTGGCCCGTCTGGTAGAAACTTCTATGAAAGAAATTGACTATGGTATTATAGAAGCAGCTCTGGCACACGGAGCCTCAACCCTGCAAATAATCAGCAAGGTTATGATTAAAGAGGCCCTGCCATCGCTTATTCTTGGACTTTCTCTGACTACTATTAACATTCTTGGCTACTCTGCCATGGCCGGAGCCATTGGTGCAGGTGGTTTGGGTGATTTGGCTATTCGCTATGGCTACCACCGTTTCCAGAGTGATGTCTTGTTCGTAACGGTTATTATTTTAATAATCATTGTTGAAGTTATTCAAAGGTCAGGCAATCTCTTTGCCAGACTTTTAGATAAAAGAATCAAAGAATAAAAAATATCAGGAGGATGTATCTATGAAAAAAGCTTTAAAAATTGCACTAATTCTATCTCTGGTCTTCTTTCTTTCCGCTTGTGGAAAAGACAAGACTGCAGATGAAAACCTTGTGAAACTTGTTGTTGGAGCTACTCCAGTGCCACATGCTGAAATTTTAAACGAAATCAAAGATGATCTAAAAGCAAAAGGTTTTGCCCTTGAAATTAAAGAATTTACTGACTATGTAACACCAAACGCAGCACTTAAAGACAAACAAATTGATGCTAACTTTTTCCAACACCAACCATACCTTGATTCCTTTACAGAAGAAGGATATGAAAACCTTGTGTCTGTAGCAGGAGTTCACATTGAGCCAATGGCTGGTTATTCAACTAAAATTAAAACTTTTGATGAATTAACAATGGGCGCTACTGTAGCTGTTCCAAACGATGCTACTAACGAAGGCCGTGCTTTAATTCTTCTAGCTAAACAAGGTTTAATTTCACTTGATGATCAAAACAACTTAAAAGCAACTCCACACAACATTGTTAATAATCCTAAGCAATTAAAATTTGCTGAACTGGAAGCAGCTCAGTTACCAAGAGCCCTTGCAGACGTTGAGCTTGCAATTATCAACACTAACTATGCTCTTGAAGCAAATCTTAACCCTATGGAAGACAATCTCTTTATCGAAGATGCTGATTCACCATATGTAAACATTCTTGTTGCCAGAGATGACAATAAAGACAGCGACGGTATAAAAGCACTTATTGAAGCTTTACAATCTGAAAAAGTAGAAAAATTCATTATTGAAAACTATGAAGGCGCAGTAATTCCAGCCTTTAATAACTAAATCATGGATAAAAATCTGAAAGAAATTTATGCCGCCCAGGAAAGATTGTCTTCAATTATCAAAAAAACACCTTTAATTTACAGTGAATTATATTCAAATAAATCTGGAAATAAAGTTTATTTAAAACCAGAAAACTTGCAAAGAACCGGATCTTTTAAAATTCGTGGTGCCTATAATAAAATTGCATCACTAAGTCCTGAACAAAGGGCAAAAGGTCTGGTTACTGCCTCAGCCGGCAACCACGCTCAGGGAGTGGCCTTCTCGGCTCGCTCTCTGGATGTGCAGGCTACGATAGTCATGCCGGTTCAGACACCTTTCATTAAAGTTGAATCTACAAAAAGTTATGGTGCTGAGGTGGTTCTTCATGGCAGCAGTTACGATGATGCCTATGAAAAAGCTATGGAAATAGCCATGGAAAAAGATGGAAACTTCATCCATCCTTTCGATGACTTTGAGGTTATGTATGGTCAGGGAACAATAGCCCTTGAGATTATTGAGGAACTGCCTGATGTAGACGCCATTCTTATTCCCATTGGCGGAGGCGGCCTTATTTCCGGAATGGCTATGGCAGCTAAGGCGGTAAATCCTTCTATCAGAATAATTGGGGTTGAGCCTGAAGGTGCCCCTACCATGACTCATTCTCTTAAGAATAGAGAAGTTACATCCCTTGAAGAAGTAAATACTATTGCTGAAGGTACAGCAGTTAAGAGAGCAGGTAGAAATACCTTTAAGGTTGTTCAGGAATATGTTGATGACATCATTCTCATCTCGGAAGATGATCTTATGAATTCCTTTTTGACAATGATGGAAAAACATAAACTAGTATGCGAGCACTCTGGCGTTCTCTCCCTGGCTGCTACTGAAAAACTTAATTTTTACAACAAAAATATTGTATCCCTTATTTCTGGTGGTAACACAGATGTGGTAACCATTTCTTCTATGATAAATAACGGTTTAGTTTCTTCAGGCAGGCTCTTTGGCTTCTCAGTTGAGCTTCCAGACAGGCCTGGTGAATTAGTAAGAATAGCACAGATTCTAAGCACTTCCAATGCCAACGTTATCAAGCTTGAGCACAATCAGTTTAAAGCCTTTAACAGGGTTAACAACGTAGTCTTAGAAGTAACTGCAGAAACCTACGGCTTTGATCATATCAATGCCATAAAAGCTGAAATGGAAAATAATGGCTACAATATAAAGCAAATTTATTAAAGTAAAAACTGACAGGACGAAACAAAAACCCCTCTACTTTAGAGGGGTTTTTTTATATGTGTTTTATCTTTCTTTTTCTTATATCTCTATTTCTTACAGAGGCCAGAAGATTGGTGCTACAATCATCAGAACAACATAAGAAATAATAATTAAAGGTGTACCTACAATAATGTAGTCAACAAATCTGAATCCACCAGGTCCAAGAACAAGCGTGTTTGGTGGTGTTCCAACTGGAGTAGCAAAAGCAGTTGAAGCAGCCATGGCAACAATCATTAAGATTGCTTGTGGATTTGCACCGATACCCTCAGCAATAGCCAGTGATATTGGAGCAAGCAAAGTTGTAGATGCTGTATTTGACATAAATTGAGTAAGGATTGAAGTTAACCAGAACATTGCAGTCATGATAATGAAAGGACTTGGATTATCTCCCAGAAGCCCTACAACCATATCAGCAATCATCTTTCCAGCGCCAGTTGTATTCATAGCTGAGGCCAAAGGAAGCATACCAGCGAAAAGGAAAATTGTTGTCCAGTCAATTGAAGCATAGGCTCTCTTCTCTGGTACAATGCCGGTGACAACGCAAACCAGAGCGCCAATTGTTGAAGCAACGTGCAATGGCATATTAAGGAAGCCAGGAAGCTTGCTGCCAAAAGCCATTATGATTATAACGGTTACGATTATAACGCTAGCAATGACTTGTGAAGATTTTTTATATTCTTTTACATCTTCTTCTATTTCAGAATCTGCAGTTTGTGTGGCTCTGTCTGGAATCAATTTTCTTCCCAAAGTTAGAAGGAATGCTCCACCAGCAAGGGTCATAGGGCCACCGGCAAGAGCAAATTCAAAGAAGCCAAACTGTTTTAAGCCAGCTGTACCAAGAACACCGTTAACAACCAGGTTTGGTGGCGTACCAACCAAGGAAAGAGTTCCACCCAGTCCTGCAGCAAGTGCTAGAGGCATAAGTATTTTACCTCTTGACCAACCAGCTGAGTTTGCAATACCAATAGCAACTGGAAGCAATACTGCAGTTGTACCTGTATTACTTAGAACTGATGATAAACCTGCAGCAAGTAAAAAAATACCAGCTGTTAGACCAATCTCACTGCCACCACCCAGGGCAACAACCTTGTCACCAATAGCTTTGGCAACACCAGTTTCAAAAAGAGAAGCACCAACAATAAACATACCTGCAAAAAGTATTACGTTTGAGTCTTGTAGTCCTGCAAAACCTTGAGCAGGAGTTAGTACTTTTGCTAAAATTAAAATCATTGGAACTGACATTGCTGTAACAGCAAGGGGAATCAGCTCTGTGATAAAAAAGAAGGCTGCAATGCCAAGAACTAAAAGAGTAATCTTAGCATCCTTTGCTTTTTTAGCAGCGGCTGCTGCTTCTTTTGCTGCTGCTTCTTCAGCAGCAATTCTTTCTGCTTCTAATTCTTCTGCACTTTGTTCAGTAGTTACTGCAGGAGCTTCTGCTGGCTCTGCATCTTGAGCAAAAGAAATAATTCCGAAAGAAAATGTTAAAGTGATTAAAAGTATTA
>CAZUPR010000002.1:0-36264 GCA_964622305.1 uncultured Eubacteriales bacterium | reverse complement strand
ATAGTTCTTATAGAGGCCAGAAGATTGGAGCTACGATCATTAGAACAACATAACAAACTACTAATAATGGTGTACCAACAATAACGTAGTCAACAAATTTGAATCCACCAGGTCCAAGAACCAATGTGTTTGGTGGTGTTCCAACTGGAGTAGCAAAGGCACAAGAAGCAGCCATAGCAACGATCATTAAGATCGCTTGTGGGCTGGCGCCAATACCATCAGCAATAGCTAAGGCAATTGGTGCAAGTAAAGTTGTACTTGCTGTGTTAGACATGAACTGAGTAAGAATTGAAGTTAACCAGAACATTGCAGTCATGATAATAAATGGGCTTGGGTTATCTCCAAGAGCACCAACAACCATGTCAGCAATCATTTTACCTGCGCCAGTTGAGTTCATAGCGGAAGCTAGTGGAAGCATACCAGCGAACAGGAAGATTGTTGTCCAGTCAATTGAAGCATAGGCTCTCTTCTCTGGAACGATACCTGTAACAACACAAACAAGGGCACCAATTGTGGATGCAACGTGTAGTGGCATGTTTAGGAAACCAGGAAGTTTGCTACCAAAAGCCATTACAATAATAACAGTGATTATAATCACAGATGAAATAACTTGATCTCTCTTATTGTATACTTTTGTATCTTCAGCAACAGTAGCTTCGCTAGAATCAGCTGACTGTCTGTCTGGGATTAATTTTCTACCAAGAGTTAATAGATAAGCTCCACCAGCAAGTGTCATAGGTCCACCGGCAAGGGCAAACTCAAAGAAACCAAATTCTCTTAAGCCAGCTGTACCAAGAACACCGTTAACAACTAAGTTTGGTGGTGTACCAACAAGTGACAGAGTTCCCCCTAAACCAGCTGCAAGTGCTAGAGGCATAAGGATTTTACCTCTTGACCAACCAGCTGAGTTTGCAATACCAATAGCAACTGGAAGTAAAACTGCAGTTGTACCAGTGTTACTTAAAACTGATGAAAGACCAGCTGCCAGCAAGAACACACCAGCTGTCAAGCCGATTTCACTACCGCCAGCCATACCAACAACCTTGTCACCAATAGCTTTTGCAACACCAGTTTCAAATAGTGAAGCACCAACTACGAACATACCTGCAAAAAGGATAACGTTTGAGTCTTGTAATCCTGCAAAACCTTGTGCTGCAGTCAAAACTTTTGTAAGAATAAGAATCATTGGAACTGACATTGCAGTAACTGCAAGTGGAATCAGTTCAGTGATAAAGAAGAATGCTGCAACTGCAAGAACGATAAGTGTAATTTTAGCATCTTTAGCTTTTTTAGCTGCTGCTGCAGCTGCTTTTGCTGCTTCTTCAGCAGCCTTTGCTGCTTCTTCTTCTGCTGCAATTCTTTCAGCTTCAAGCTCTTCTGCAGTTTTTTCTGCATCAGCAGCAGGAGCTGGAGCAGCTTCAGCTGCCTGAGCAAAAGCCATGGAACCAAAACTAAATACGAATGTAATTAATAAAATAAGTGCTAATGTTTTTTTCATGAGTTTCCTCCTTATATTTTTCCCAGATTTATAAAAGTACACCCCCCTGTTTACCGGGAAATTTATTGTTTTCCTTTTAGAAAAACAAAACTTAATTAAAAAAATATGTAGAAAAAAAAAGCCGACTAAAATTACTTTTGGTCAGCATACTGAAGCCCCCTGGAAAAGCACATACTTATCCCCGGGAGATTTCTGTATTCTTTTTTAAAAGCTAACCATCAGTTAACACTTTATTAACTTTCAATCACAAGTTAAATTTACTATTCCTCTTATTAAAAGTCAAGCAATTTTTATAATAAAAAAAGCTTCCCTTATATAAGGGAAGCTTTGTAAGTTTTTAAACTTAATCTTATAGAGGCCAGAAGATTGGAGCAACGATCATTAGTACAACATAACAAACAAGAATCAAAGGTGTACCAACTTTTACGTAGTCCATAAATCTGAATCCACCAGGTCCAAGAACCAATGTGTTTGGAGGTGTTCCAACTGGAGTAGCAAATGCGCAAGATGCTGCAATTGCAACAATCATCAGAATCGCTTGTGGGTTTGCCCCGATACCTTCAGCAATAGCTAAAGAAATAGGTGCCAGCAAGGTTGTAGATGCTGTGTTGGACATAAACTGAGTAAGAATAGCTGTTAACCAGAACATAGCAGACATGATAACGAAAGCACTTGGACTTTCACCCATTGCGCCAACTACCAGGTCAGCAATCATTTTACCTGCACCAGTTGAGTTCATAGCAGAAGCTAGTGGAAGCATACCAGCGAATAGGAAGATTGTTGTCCAGTCGATCGATCTATAAGCTTCTTTCTCTTTAACAATGCCTGTAAGTACACAAGCAAGAGCACCAATTGTAGATGCAACGTGCAGAGGCATGTTTAAGAAACCAGGAAGTTTAGCACCAAAAGCCATTACGATAATAACAGCGGCAAGAATAATAGTTGAAATAATTTGATCAGACTTTTTGTAAACCTTGTCATCAGCTACAGCTGCTGACATTTCATCTACAACTTGTCTGTCAGGAAGCAATTTTCTTCCAATTGTAAGTAAGAAAGCACCACCTGCAAGAGTGATAGGAACACCAGCAAGACCAAATTCGAAGAAACCGAACTGTCTTAGGCCAGCTGTTCCAAGAACGCCGTTAACAACCAAGTTTGGAGGTGTACCAACAAGAGTGATTGTACCACCAAGACCAGCAGCTAAAGCAAGAGGCATAAGAATTCTTCCTCTGTTCCAGCCAGCTGAGTTTGCAATACCAATAGCAACTGGCAGTAATACTGCTGTTGTACCAGTGTTACTTAATACGGATGAAAGAGCAGCAGCCAGTAAGAAAACACCAGCTGTTAAACCAATTTCACTGTTGCCGGCCATGCCAACAACTTTGTCACCGATAGCTTTTGCAACACCAGTTTCAAACAGTGAAGCACCAACTACGAACATACCTGCAAAAAGGATAACGTTTGAGTCTTGTAAACCTGAGAAACCTTGAGCTGCTGTTAAAACACCAGTTAGGATTAGGATTACAGGAACTGACATAGCTGTAATAGCCAATGGAATTAATTCTGTGATAAAGAAGAAAGCTGCAACTGCAAGTACGATTAGAGTAGTTCTTGCATCCTTAGCTTTTTTAGCTGCTGCTGCTGCTGCTTTTGCTGCTTCTTCAGCTTTTTTAGCCGCTTCTTCTTCTGCAGCAATTCTTTCAGCTTCCAGTTGTTCTGCAGTTTTTTCTGCATCAGCAGCTGGAGCAGCCACTTGCTCAGCAGCTTGAGCGTAAGCAAATGAACCGAAACTTAATACGAATGTAATTAATAAAATAAGTGCTATAGTTTTTTTCATTAGTTTCCCTCCATTAATTTTTTGAAATTTGAAACTAAAACGTACATGTGATTGATGGTTAGCTTGCCTACCCTCCCTTCTTTTTCTTATGTAAAACATTTCTTTACTTCTATACGCCTAAAATTTACAATTTATTCAATTGTTTGTCAATATGTTTAAGCTCTTTTTCTTAATTATTTTTATTTTTCCTTTGTTTTACTGCCTTTTAGCTTCTTCTTCTTGTCTTTTTTTATTTTTTCTCATTTATTTGTTTAACTAAACAAATAAATGTTTAATAAAGTTTTTTATGTTTAATATAACTTTTCGGGATAAAAAAAACCCTTGATTTAGTTTTCCTCCTAAATCAAGGGTTAATCTTTTTTATAGTCTTATTTGTTTGTAATTAACTTTTCCTTGTCTTTTCTTTTCATTTTCTTAATTGCTGCTTCTCTTTTGAGAGCCTGGCTCTTAGATTCAAATCTTTCTGAGTATAAAAGTTTTACCGGCAGGCGGCCTCTGGTATATTTGGCCCCCAGACCTTGATTATGCCTGGCTAATCTGCCTTCTAAATCATCTGTATAACCCGTATAGAAAGTCTTATCCGAGCATTCCAGGATATAGACAAAAAAAGACTTTTCCTTTTCCTTCTTCTGCACTTCCATAAGCTTAAACAAAGCCTCTGGCCAAATCTTCCAGACTATCTCTTTTTCTGATCAGTTTAAGCCTTCCCTGGCTGTCTATAAGGACCTCTGCGGGCCTTAGGCGGTTATTATAATTTGAAGCCATAGAATAACCGTAAGCGCCAGCATCTCTTATGCCAATGAGGTCTCCTTCCTGCACCAGGGGCAGCAACCTGCCTTCTGCAAGCAAATCTCCACTTTCACAAATATTGCCAGTGACATCAACGATTTCCCTTGGCCCTTCCTCTATAAACTTTCCTCCACGATAAATTTCCAGATCATGATGGGAGCCATAGACCATGGGCCTGGCTAAAACATTAAAACCTACATCTGTACCTATATACTTCTTATCGTAATTTTCCTTTATAGCAGTGACTTGCCCCAAGAGGAGGCCTGCTTCTGCCACGACATATCTGCCAGGTTCACTTTTAAGGGTAATTTTTTTCTGACGGCCTGCCTGCCATTCAGAAATAATTTTTTCCATCTCCCTGCCCAGGGCCGCCAAATCCAATCTGGCCTCTCCCTCAGCCTTCTTATAGGGAATACCAAAGCCCCCTCCGAAGTCGACAAAGCTAAGCTCCGGAAAATGTTCTGCTATTTCCAGGGCAGATTTTACACCTTGCAAATAAGGTTCTGGGTCCATAAAAAGAGAGCCAATGTGCTGGTTTATGCCTTTAACCTTTAACTGATATTTATTCAGAATTTCTTTAACTTCTTCCACTAAATGAGCATTTATGCCAAATTTTGTATCCTTGCCAGCAGTAATTACCTTTTTGCTGTGTCCGGCTCCTTTTCCAGGATTAAAACGAAGAGCAAGGCTGCCCCCTGGATTTAGAGAGCCATAAAGTTCAAGCTGTGACAGGGAGTCCACACTAAGAGTAATATTTCTTTCTATGGCATAGTTCATTTCTTCAGCTGTTACATTATTACTGATATAAAAAATTTCTTCTGCTTTAAAACCAGCCTTTTCCAGGACAAAAATTTCTCCAGGAGACATGGCATCTGCCAAAAGTCCTTCAGATTTTATAATCTTAAGCAATTCCGGATTGGAATTAGCCTTAACTGAATAACTGGGAGAAAAATCCTTATAGGAGATAAGATTCTTCATCTCCCGGCAGCGTGTGCGCAAAATATCTTCATTGTATAAATAGAGAGGCGAGCCAAACTCTTTTAAAAGATCTTCTGGCGAATGTCCCTTAAAAAAGCCTAAAGCTTCATTGGTTGAGGCCATCATTCTACACTTGTATCCCTTAGAATAACGTCATGAGCCCCGCCTTCAACAATACTTGTAGCAGAAACCAGGGTCATTCTGGCAGTTTCCTGCAGTTCTTTAATATTTCTTGAACCACAGCTGCTCATAGTGGCCTTAATTTTACTGGTTGTAATATGCAGGTTATCTTTCAGTTTGCCGGCATAAGGAACGTAGGAGTCAACTCCTTCTTCAAATTCCATCTTGCCAATACCAGAGTCATCATATCTCTGCCAGTTACGGGCCCTGTTTGAACCCTCTCCCCAGTATTCTTTTACATAATTGGAACCTATTTTCAATTTCTTGGTTGGACTTTCATCAAATCTGGCAAAATATCTGCCCAGCATCAAAAAGTCAGCCCCCATGGCCAGAGCCAGGGTCATGTGGTAATCATGAACTATACCGCCATCAGAACAAATGGGGATATAGACTCCTGTTTTTTCATAATATTCATTTCTGGCCTCTGCAACTTCAATAACAGATGTTGCCTGGCCCCTGCCAATACCTTTTTGTTCACGGGTAATACAAATGGAACCCCCGCCGATTCCAACCTTAATAAAGTCAGCCCCTGCTTCCGCCAGATAGAGAAAACCTTCCCTGTCAACAACATTACCAGCGCCAACTTTTACACTTTCACCAAACTTGCTCTTGATGTACTCGATTGTATCTTTTTGCCACTCAGAATATCCGTCTGAAGAATCTATGCAAAGAACATCTACACCAGCTTCAATGAGAGCTGGAACTCTTTCTGCATGGTCACGGCTGTTAATGCCGGCACCAACAATCAGCCTTTTTTCAGAATCCAATAATTCATTGGGGTTTTCTTTGTGACTGTCATAGTCTTTACGGAAAACCAGATAGCAAAGCTTGCCATCTTTATCTACTATAGGAAGGCAATTTAATTTATGGTCCCAGATCATATCATTGGCTTCAGAAAGGCTCATACCCTCCTGGCCAACAATAAGATCCTCCAAAGGTGTCATAAAATCTCTGATTACTGTAGTGGTTGCCGTTCTGGAAAGGCGATAGTCTCGGCTGGTTACAATACCCAGCAATTTTCCATTAGGGCTTCCATCTTCTGTTATAGCCACTGTTGAATGGCCTGTTTTTTCTTTCAAATCTAAGATATCTTCAAGGGTCTGGTCTGGTTTTAAGTTTAAGGAACTAACTACAAAGCCAGCCTTGTAGCTCTTTACCCTCCTGACCATTTCGGCTTGGTTTTCAATGGATTGGGAGCCAAATATAAAGGCCAGTCCTCCTGTTCTTGCTAAAGCGATACCCATTTCATGTCCGGAAACTGACTGCATAATAGCTGATACCATAGGTACATTTAATTGAATGTCAGCTTCTTCACCTTTTTTAAATTTTGTTAAGGGCGTTTTTAAAGAAATATTTGCGGGTATACACTCTTTTGTGGTTAAATTAGGAATCAAGAGGTATTCACTAAAGGTTCTTGATGGTTCATTGTAATAATGAGGCATAGTAATCTCCTTCCCTGGTAAATTTTTTATTGTTTAATTGATTATTGTACACTATTATTGGAAAAATACTACCATTTATGTTAAAATATATTCTTACAGAGGTGATCAAATATGAAGCTAATTGACAAGGCCTTTCCTGCTGGGAAAGTAGAGAATGTTGAAGATCTTTTTGAACGTTCCTTTAAAATAACATGTAAAGATTGTGGCTGGTATTCCATTCTCAGAAGAAATGGAGGCATGACCTCTATGTTTATCAATAACTGGAATTATTGCCGTAAATGTGGCAGTGACAACCTTATGATGTCCAAGCCCACAACCTGGGAAAAAATGAATCCCATGGAACAAATAAGAAAATATTATGAAAAAGCCACTGAAAGATTAAGCCGCAGAAAAAGAAAGAAAAGTTATTAAACGAGCCAAACACCTTCTCCGCCTGGGGAAGGTGTATTTTCAATATAAAGGAGGGCGCGTAAGATGAAAATGCTAAGTGTAACTATTAACCAGTCGCTAAAAAAAGAGTTCCCACAAGGAACCAGTCTCCTGGAAATCAGTAAGACAGTCCAAGATCAATATCTGGATTCAATAATTGTAGCTATGGTCGACGGGGCGCTTAAAGACCTTACCCATACTCTGGATGATTCAAAAGATCAATATAAAATTGATTTCTTTGACTTAACTTCTGAGGTAGGTAATAAGGTTTATCAAAGAAGCCTTATTTTTTTACTCATTACCGCTACCCAGGAAGTTTTCCCAAGAGCCAGGCTCCTTATCCAAAACTCCTTAAGCAAGGGTGTTTACTGTAAAATTGAAATTGAACCCGCCCTTACAAGAAAAGAGTTAGAAAAAATTGAAAAAAGAATGTGGGAATATGTAGAAAAAGATTTGCCTTTAATTAAAAAGACCATGCCTACCGGTGAAGTAATTGATATTTACCGCAGTCACAATATGGAAAGCAAGGCTCTTTTAATGGAACAACTGGGCAAGGCCTATTCCAACCTCTATTACATAGGAAGTAAATTTGGTTATTTTTACAGAACTATGGTGCCAAGTACAGGATATTTAAAAGTTTTTGACCTTAAATTTTATCCTCCAGGATTTATCCTCAGGTTCCCAGAGAAAAAAGATCCTTTTAAATTACCTGCCTTCATAGAAAGCCCTAAGCTGGCCAAGGTTTTTACAGAAACCAGACGCTGGGCCAAGATTATAGAATGTAACTACATCTCTTCTTTAAATGAATATATCGAAAAAGATCAGGTAAATAATATTATAAAGATTTCAGAAGCCCTGCATGAAAAGAAAATTGCCCAAATAGCTGATCAGCTGACTCAAAATGAAGACCTAAAACTGATTTGTATAGCCGGACCATCATCATCAGGAAAAACCACCTTTACCCAAAGGCTGAGCATCCAGCTCCAGGTTATTGGCTACAAGACTGAACTGATTTCTATGGACGATTATTTTATAGATGCCAGTAAAAGGCCTCTGGGGGCAAATGGAGAGCCTGATTTTGAATCCCCTGATATAGTTGATATAGCCCTCTTTCAGGACCATCTTGAAAAGTTTTTTGATGGTGAAGAAATAGAATTGCCTGAATATGACTTTATCAGTGGCAGCAGAAAACCAAGTGGACAGTTCATTAAGCTGGATCCAAATGAAATCCTTATTATAGAAGGAATCCATGCCTTGAATGAAAGGCTTACTTCCTCAGTCTACAGAAAAAACAAGGCAAAGATATATATAAATGCCCTGACACAGCTGGGGATTGACCAGCATAACAGGCTGCCAACTACAGATGGCCGCCTCATGAGAAGACTTATCAGAGATCACAGAACCAGAGGCCGCTCTGCCCTTGATACCCTGAGATACTGGGCCACAGTAAGACAAGGTGAAGAAGGACACATCTTCCCCTATAATGAAGAGGCTGATGTTATCTTTAACTCCTCTTTAGTTTATGAACTGGCTGTAATCAGAAGGTATCTGGTACCCCTTCTGGAAGAAATTCCGCCTCATGAACCAGAGTACTTTGAAGCTCAAAGGTTGATCCGGCTGGTATCTTTTTTCTATCATCTTCCGGATGATGCACAGATACCTTCCAATTCAATTCTCAGAGAGTTTATTGGCAGAAGAGATTTTGTTTAAATAAAAAATTAATTAATAAGGAAAGGAGCCTTAATATGGCCTTCAAATTAATCAGAGAACTACCTGCACCAGGCGTCTTGTTCCAGGATTTGCCTGCATCTAAAAGTGTTCTTGAAATGAAGCAAGTAAGAGATAAGGAGATTCAAGATGTCCTCAAGGGGGACAGCGGCAAGTTTATCTTAATCATTGGTCCCTGTTCTGCAGATAATGAAGACTCAGTTCTTGCCTATATCGAAAAGTTGGCTGCTATTCAGGAAAATGTAAAAAATGACCTTGTAATAGTTCCCAGAATCTACACCAACAAGCCCAGAACAACCGGAGAGGGCTATAAAGGCATGCTACACCAGCCAGATCCAAATAAGGTAGCTAATATGTATGAAGGAATCAAAGCTATCCGCAGACTCCATATAAAGGCTATAGAGACCTCTGGCCTCAGTTGTGCCGACGAAATGCTTTATCCTGAAAACTATGCCTACCTGGATGACTTGCTCAGCTACGTGGCCGTTGGAGCCCGCTCAGTTGAAAACCAACAGCACAGGTTAACAGTAAGCGGTTTTGAAGTTCCTGCCGGAATGAAAAACCCAACATCTGGTGATATCAGTGTTATGCTTAACTCCATCAAGGCCGGGCAAATAGGCCATCATTTTATCTACAGGGGAGCAGAAGTGGCCACTGAAGGTAACCCTCTCACTCACGCTATCATCAGAGGAGCCGTTGACCAATATGGGCAAAGCATACCTAACTATCATTATGAAGACCTGGTCAGGCTTATTGAGGAATATGAAAAAAGGGATTTGGAATATCCGGCTATTATTGTTGATGTCAACCATGCCAACTCTGGCAAAAGGTACCATCAGCAGCCTCGTATTGCCTCCGAAATTATTCATAACAGAAAAAAAGAGCCTATTATCGGCAAGTATGTAAAGGGCCTGATGATTGAAAGTTATCTGGAAGAGGGCTCTCAGCCTGTTGACGGTGGTATTTTTGGAAAGTCCATCACTGACGCATGCCTGGGCTGGCCGGCTACTGAAAGACTTATCTATCATCTGGTAGAAAAAATGAACCAATAAAAGAAAAATAATGAAAGAAAAAGCAGAGCTAAAAGCTCTGCTTTTTTTGATAATATTCACATTTACTGCCCTTGGAACGTTGGACCACCACCGAAGGCATCTGGGCTGATTTTATTCCCCATAATTTGCAACCATGGGGAAACTTTTGTTCCCAGGTAATATAATAGTGCAAACAGTTCTTGCAGTAGATTCTCTCAGTGCCTGCCTGCATTTTTTATAAATCATTCTCCATTTTGTGCAACAAAACTCTTAGTAGATTCACCGGTGGAGGCTGATGTGCCAGCAATACGGGCCAAATAAGTGTCGCCCATTCTTTCGATATGACCAGCTATATTGTCAAAGTAGTTAAGATGAACTTGTTCTTCTTCAATAATCTTTTCCAAAAGTTTTTTGGAGATGCTGTCGCCATTTTCACTGCACACTTTTGCAAATTGGTTGTAAATTGCAATAGTATCTTCCTCTGCTTTTGTATCTTGAATAAAAATTTCAAGAATTTCCTGGCCCTTAATTATAGGTCCTGATAAATCAGAGGTTGGCTCGCCCCCGATTTCTTTAATTCTTTCAGCAAAGTCTTCAGCGTGAGTCATTTCGTCAATAGCAATAAGCTTAACATTTTTTGCCAGCTCGCCCATGTCTTGGTCGTCAAGGGAATAGTGCTGGTTCATGTATTGGTGAATAGCTTGTAATTCCATTGAACGAGCCTTATTCAGAACCTCAATTACTTTTTCTTTTTGTTCTTCTCTGTTACTCATCTTATACCTACCTCCTATTTTTTATGTATTTATTGCTTTTATAATTATAACATAATTTTTTGCCTCTGCTATATTTTTTAGAGAAAATTCTGAAACTTGTCATTTATCATTATTACAGTTATTATATAAAAAACTTAAAGGATGGAGATAAATGAATAAAAATTTATTAACAATACTGGTTTTGGGCCTGCTTTGTCTGACAAATTTTGCAGCCTGGGCCAACCAAGCTGACTATGAAGAAATAGAAAATTTAAGCATAATTATCGACTATGAATATAAGGACTTTACTAAAAATCCTGTAAATGTTGGTGGCCGTATCCTCTTACCAATGAGAGAGTTTTTTGAAACTATCGGAGCTGAAATTAAATGGGATGAGGAAAATAAGGAAGTCCACGCAAGCTACGAAAATAATAAGATTTTCCTGAAAATTGGTTCAAATGATTCTATAGTAAATGGACTCTTTAAATCCCTGGATGTTGCACCCACTTTAATTAATGACTCTACTTACATTCCCCTGCGTTTTGCAGCTGAATCCCTGGGCTATGAAATTATTTGGAACAGTGAGTATAATTCGATTTACGCTTTTTCAAATCCAGAAGAAGCCCAACTTGATGAGATAAAGGATTTATCCATAGACTATGCCAGTCTGCCAGATGGTACCTCTATCGTTGATGCTTTTTCAGGGCTGGGTACCTGGTATGGCGGGATTTTTCACGGCAGAAAAACCAGCAGTGGCGAAGTTTATAACCAGGATGAAATGACAGGAGCCCATAAAACCCTGGCCTTTGGAACTTTTGTAAGGGTAACTTACCTAAGAACAGATAAGTCAGTTATTATCCGCATAAATGACAGAGGCCCTTTCGTGAAGGGCCGGGTAATAGATCTGTCAAAAGCTGCTGCCGAAGTTGTGGGACTGGTTGGACCTGATATCGGAGAGGTTTATGTTGAAGTTTTAGAAAATTATTATTGATGCTGTTATTTAAGACTTAAATCTTTAAGATTTAAGTCTTTTATTGTTACAAAGACTAAATAAGCCAAAAGGGAAATTTGAAAAAGGACCAATGCACACACTAAGTTTGTTAAAAAGAACATCTTGGTTATCATACAAAAAAACATAAATGCTGTTATTACAAGACCCGAGACAAAAACAAAAAGACCTTTCTTGTATGTCATCTTTACCACCATCCTTGTAGAACAAGGTGGTTGGGCAAATAAAAAAAACCAATACTATCCCCCTCTTGGGGGATGGTATTGGTTTACAAGAGATCAATAATGTTAATTATTGTCACCCAATCATCCTAATAATAGGCTGACCCATGCTCTAGGCTGGCCCATTTAGTTTTTTTATTCAAGATTTTCTTCAAAAATAAACACGTAGTAACGTTCATCTTCTTTAAAATTATTTTTTGCCATCACGTCTATAATTTTCTTTGAAGTTATTCCCTCAAGAAACTCTTTATACTCAACGATTGCAGGCTCAGCAATCTTATCTCTGATTACTGTGACCGCTTCTTCATTTCCTGTAGAAATAAGATTTTTTTCCAAAGGTGTTAAAACACACTGCATAATTACGATAACCATTTTTTTAAATATCCGTACTTCCGTATTTTGAGGGCCCTTGCCAACGTACTTTTTGAATATTTTAATAAAGCCCTCTCTGATAATTCTTTCATCAAAGGCTGACACTCTTACACCTCTTTTGTAGTATTTTAACTAAACCTCTCCCAGGTTTCCTCCCTCCTATAACAAATCCTTTTTCATTTCTTCCGCTTTCATCAATATCTCTTCTTCATCATACCCTATAAACTGATAGTTATCCAGTAATAGCCGGCCGTTGATGATTACCTCTTTAACATCTGAGCCTTGAGCTGAATAAACAGTATTAGCAATCAAATCAGCCTTGGGGTAAAGATGAGGCTTATGCAAATCTAAAATAATTAAGTCTGCCTTCTTACCTTCTTCTATAGAACCTATTTCATTTTCCAGACCCAAAACTCTGGCACCACCAATAGTAGCCATTTTTAAAACTTCTTCAGCATTCAAAAGAAGAGGGTCCATCATATAACCCTTATGAATTAATGAGGTCAAATGCATCTCTTCAAACATATTTAGGTTATTATTGCTGGAAGTTCCGTCGGTACCAATGCCTACATTGATACCCAAATCCAGCATTCTGGGAATGGGAGCAATACCAGAGCCCAGTTTGAGGTTGCTTGAAGGGTTGTGGCATACACCCACATTATACTTCTTCAAAATCTGCATATCTTCTTCGGAAACGTGCACACAGTGAGCGGCGACTATATGTCTATCAAAGAGTCCCAGATCTTCCAGATATTTTACCGGGCTCTTGCCTTCCTCTTTCATAAAATCTTCAACTTCTTTTTTTGTTTCAGATATATGAATATGGAGACCTACCTGATTTTCATCAGCAGCCTTCATAATTTGGGCAAGGTATTCTTTATTTGTTGTATAAGGAGCATGGGGGCCAAATAATACAGTTATAAGACCATCTCCCTTTTTGTGATACTTATGAATTAAGTCTATATTCTCCTGAATATTTTTGCCCTCTGGGTCAGTAAACTGAATCAGACCTCTTGAAAGAACTCCTCTGATACCACATTTAAGGGCAGCCTGAGCTACATGATCCATAAAAAAATACATGTCAGCAAAGGTCGTGGTACCTGATTTAATCATTTCTAAAAAGGCAAGCATGGCTCCCCAGTAAGCGTGTTCTTCTTTGAGATTGGCCTCAGCCGGCCAGATCATATCTTCCAGCCAGGTTTGTAAATCCAAATCATCAGCGTAGGAACGCAAGAGAGTCATAGAAGCATGGGTGTGGGTATTTACCAGACCAGGCATTACCAGACCTTCTCTTCCATCAATGACCCGGGCTTGGCCTTCTTCAATATTTTCCCCTATTTTTTCAATTCTTGAATCAGAAATTAGAATATCTCCCTCTCTGACTTCTAACTTATCAGCTTCAGTAAGATAAAGGTATTGGCAATTTTTTATTAATATTTTTTTCATAAGATCCTCCTTATTTTTGCCCATAGGAAGTTAAGTAAGCTTCTCTCATATAGGCCACATCTTCATCTGAAAGAAGATGAAGATTGCCAAGGCTGTAGGCTGCCAGGGCAATTTGTGCCGCCTTTTCCACAATCAGACAGACCTTAAAGGCTTCTTCCATGTCCTTACCCATTCCAGTAAGACCATGGTTGGCCATAAGGCAGGCATTCCTTCCTTCCAGGGCTTCTGCGACCTTGAGAGCCAGCTCCTGGGTCCCAGGCAGGGCATAGTCTGCCAGTTTGATGTTGCCCCCTGCAATCTGCACCATGTCTTCTATAATGGGGGGTATTTCTTTTCTGCTGACGGCAAAAGCTGAGGCATAGATACTGTGCGTATGTATAACTGCATTTATAGCCGGATATTTTTTATAGATTTCTAAGTGCATGAGAAGCTCACTGGAAGGCCTCCTCTGGCCGGCCAGGATCTGGCCCTCCAGGTCCACAAGGACCAGATCAGCCTCTTTTAGAGCATGGTAATCCATGCCTGAGGGGGTTATCCAAACCCCCTCAGAGCTTCTCATGCTTATATTGCCCCAGTTGGCCTTAACCAGGCCCTCTTTAAGCATTTCTATTCCATAATCTATAATCAGACTTTTTTTATCCATTTATAATCTTCCTGACATTTTCTTCATTTACCGGAGAGATTACTCCTTTTTCTGTAATTATGGCTGTAATTAATTCCGCTGGTGTGACATCAAAGGCCGGGTTTGAAACCAGGGCATCTTTTGGGGCTGAATAGCTACCCATAAAAGTGCGAACCTCATCCGGATTTCTTTCCTCTATAACTATCTCCTGACCACTCTTTATTGATAAATCAAAGGTTGAATAAGGAGCTGCAATATACATGGGAATCTTATGCCAGGCGGCAAGGACTGCCAAATTATAGGTCCCAATCTTATTGGCGGCATCTCCATTGGCAGCAATCCTGTCTGCTCCTGTAATAATGCAGTCAACCAGACCTTGCTTAATATGCCAGGCGGCCATATTATCTGTTATTAAAGTTACAGGAATGTCATCTTTCATTAATTCATATACTGTCAGCCTGGCTCCCTGAAGAAGGGGGCGGGTCTCATCGGCATAAACCATGCCTAATTTGCCTGCCTTATGGGCTGATCGAATTACTCCCAATGCCGTTCCATAGCCTCCGGTGGCAAGGGAGCCTGCATTGCAGTGGGTAAGAATATTTACTTTCCCCTTTAAGAGTTCCTGCCCATAGTCACCCATGGCCTGATTCATGGCAATATCTTCCTCAAGTATTTCAAGGGCCAAATCCAGCATAGGCTGCAGGGCCTCTTTTTTGCTTCCTTTTTCACGGGCCAGGTCAAGCTGCCTGTCAGCCGCCCAGCTCAAATTTACTGCTGTTGGTCTGGTAGCTTTTATTTCTTCCACCCTTTGACCAAGTTCTCTAAAAAATTCTGGTCCATCTTCCAGATCTCTGGCAGCCAAATAGACTGCATAAGCAGAAGCAATGCCAATGGCAGGAGCTCCTCTAACAGCCAGGGTCTTAATGGCCTGGCAGACCACCAGATAATCATCTGTAATAATATAGCTTTCCTGGGCTGGTAAAATCCTTTGGTCCAGAATATGCAATTTACCCTCAGAAAAATAAATAGTCATCATCTTACTTTTCTTCCTGGCTCATAAGTTCAAAGGTTTTAAAGATGATCTTTTGCAGATTGCTCAAATTAGCTGCTGTTGCAGCCAAAACATCCTGATGGGACATAATTTCATCAGTTAAGCCGGCTGCCATATTAGTTACATAAGAAATATTTGCATATTCCAGGCCAGCTTCTTTGGCCAGGACACATTCAGGCACAGAAGTCATGCCAACAAGGTCTCCACCTAAAATAGTATACATTCTGATTTCTGCAGGGGTTTCAAAACGTGGCCCTTCGCAGGTTACATAGTTTCCATATTTATGGAATTCTATCTCAGGGGCCTCTTCTTTTACTTCTTCCATAGCCCTGGCCAAATAATTTCTAACCTTAGCATTATAGGGCTCAGTTACATCAAGATGAACAACCCCTTCTGGACCTCCATCATGAAAGGTAGAAGGTCTGGCCTTGGTGAAGTCTAAAAACTGATCAGCAATAACAAAATGATTTAGCTGCATATCTTTATTGAGGGAGCCAACTGCTGCTGTGGCAATCACTTCTTTTACCCCCAAATGCTTTAAAGCCATGATGTTGGCCCGGTAATTAATCAAATGTGGGGGGACTGAATGATCAGCACCATGTCTGGCCAAAAAACAGATTTTTTTGCCGGCAAAAGTTCCGATTTTTACAGGCACCTTTCCATATTTAGTTTCCACCACATGGTTTTGGGAATTGCTGATTAAATTAGAATCTGATAATCCAGTGCCACCAATTAGTGCATAGTCAGCCCTTACTTGTTCACTCATCTTCAACTTCCTCCATTCCTGAAAATAATGCTTCTACAAAGTCTTCCGGGTTAAAGTCCTGCAGATCCTCTATCTTCTCCCCTGTGCCAGCTAATTTCACTGGCAAATCAAGTTCAGACTTAATTCCAATAACAATGCCGCCTTTGGCCGTCCCATCAAGTTTAGAAAGGATGACTCCCGTTACATCAGCTGCTTCTTTAAAAAGCTTGGCCTGGGTCAGGGCATTTTGACCAGTGGTTGCGTCCAGAACCAAAAGAACCTCTGAAAGGCTGGCCCCTGCTTCCCTGTCAATTATCCGCTTAATCTTTTTTAACTCTTCCATAAGATTGACCTTGTTTTGCAGGCGTCCTGCTGTATCAACAATAAGAACATCTGCCTTCCTGGCCAAAGCAGCCTGGATAGCGTCGAAAACAACTGCTCCTGGATCTGCCCCTTCCTGGTGGGCTACAACTTCTGTATCATTTCTCTCCCCCCAGATTTTAAGCTGGTCGATAGCAGCCGCCCTGAAGGTGTCAGCTGCTGCCAACAGAACCTTCTTACCCTCATTCTTAAGTTTATATGTCAATTTGCCGATACTAGTTGTTTTTCCTGCTCCATTTACTCCTACTACCAGTATTATGTTAAGCTGATTATCTTTAATGTTCAGCTTCATTTCTTCAGAACCCATAAGGGCGGCAACCTCTTGAATAAAAATACCCTTTAATTCATCAGTGGTCTTAATTCTTTGCTCATTAGCCTTTCTCCTTATATTTTCAACCAGGTCCAGGGCAGTGTTTACACCAACATCACCCTGAATGAGAAGTTCTTCCAGCTCTTCGTAAAAATCTTCATCTATTTCTCTGCCGGTAAAGACCTCGGCAACTTTGTCAATAAAACCCTTCCTGGTTTTATCCAGACTTTCCATAAACCTGTTAAATATTCCCATCTTATTCTCCTTTAAATATTTAAATTATTTAGCTGGTCAGTTTGATTGTATCGCTAATCCTCACAGAAATTAAGGAGGACACTCCCTTTTCTTCCATAGTTACCCCATAGAGAACATCTCCTGCCTCCATAGTTCCCTTGCGGTGGGAAATGACAATAAACTGGGTCAGCTCAGCAAATTTCTTTAAGAAGCTTGCAAAACGCCTGACGTTACTCTCATCAAGGCTGGCTTCAATTTCATCCAGAATACAGAAGGGGCCTGGTTTAATTTTGATGATGGCAAAGAGCAGGCAGATTGCTGTCATGGCTTTTTCGCCCCCGGAAAGCAAACTCAGGTGGCGGGGGTTTTTGCCTGGCGGCTGGGCTATTATTTCTATTCCTGTTTCCAGGACATTGTCCTTTTGGGTCATCAAAAGCTCAGCATTGCCTCCATTGAACATCTCCTGGAAAGTTTCAGAAAAAGCCTGATTAAGAAGCTTAAAGGTTTCCTTGAACTTCTTTTCTATAATCAGATCCATTTCATTAATGATTTCTAAAAGTGAATCTTTGGCCTGGGCCAGGTCACTGCTTTGGCTGTCCAAAAACTCATATCTCTCCAGAAGTTTTTCATATTCGCTGATGGCTATAAGGTTTACCTCACCCAGCTCTTCTATGCTCCTGCGCAACAAACGAACCCTTTGCTTGGAAGCTTTTTCATCAATTTCTTCCTTAAATTGAGCAAAACCAGGTTGGTAATTGATTTCAAATCTTTCCAAAAGGTTTTCCTTGTGACTGGACCTTTCAGTCTTATATTTTTCCAGATTTATCTCATTGGAATGAATCTCATCTTTTAGCTGGTTAAGAAGTTTTTGCTTAACTTTAGCTTCTTCTTCTTTTTGCTTCCTCTTTTCCTCTCCCTCTATCCGGCCTTCTCTTTTTTCCTCTAAGATTTTTTCCAGACCTGCTGCCTGAATTTCTTCTTCTTTGATGGCCTCCAGGCTAATCTCTTTGTTTTTTTCATTTTCTTCAGCTTCTTCTTTAAGTCTCTTTTCTTCTAAAAGCAAGTTTTCTTTCTTTTCTTCCAGAAGAGCCAGAGTCTTTTCTAATTCTTTAAGCTGGAATTCCTTTATATCTTTTTTGTTTTTCAGATCATTAAAAGCCAGTTCCTTCCTGCTTAAAAGTCTCTCCAGGTCCAGGAGCTTATCTTTCTCTTCTTCTGATTGATCCAGCAGATTCTTAAGTTCCTCTTCCCGGGATTTTTTTCTCTCTTCTTCCTGTTCTAAATTATTTTTAGCAAGCTTTTGAGAGTGGAGCAGTTCTTCTTTCTCTTGGTCCAAACCAGTCTTTTCCAGCTCTAAAAGTTCTCTTTCTTTTCTTAATTCAGACAACTGAAAATTAAGCTCATTCTTTTTAAGCTCTAAATCAGCTAAATCCACTTTAAAAGCTTCCTTTGTTTCCAGCAAGTCAAGACCAGCAAGATCAATCTTTTTGTCTTCTTCCTGATATTTGGAGTTAGTGGCCTCTATTTCTCTTATCTCTTCCTCTGCTTCTGCAATCTCTTTAGAGAGCTCCCTTATTCTTTCCTTTCTAAGGAAGAATCCTTCCTGGTTCTTCTTATATTGTCCACCTGTCATAGCCCCTCTGGCATCCAGAAGTTCACCTTTTAGAGTAACAATTCTTACTGGCTGGCTAAGGCTTTTGTTAACAGCAAGGGCCTGATCCATATCCCTGGCCACAAAAATATTGCCCAAAAGCTGTCTGAAAATATTTTCATATTTCTCCTGATAACTAACAATATCAAAAGCGCTTTTAAGGCCCTGGGGAGCTTTTCTTACTTCTCTGCCCTGATTTCTCTGATTAATAATATTCAGTGGTAAAAAGGTGGCCCGGCCAGCCTGGTTTTCCCGCAGATAGTCTATAGCCTCTTTAGCCGCCTCCTCATTCTCAGTAACAATATTCTGTATGCTGGCTCCAAGAGCTGTTTCCAGGGCAAGACTGTACTCTTTACTGGTGTCAGCCAGGTCAGTGACTGTTCCTAAAATACCCTTTAATTTACTGTTGGCAAAAACACTCTTAACACCTGCAGAGTAACCTTCCTTCCTGTCTTCTAATGCTTCTAAAGCTTGTCTTTTTACCTGATTACCATTTAATTTTCCCTTGCTTGTTTCCAGCTTTTCTAAAGCAAGAGCAATTTTTTCTTTAAGAAGATTTTTTTCTCCTGCAAGCTTTGCTATGGTCTGGTCTAAAATTTGACCTTCCTTTGATTTTTCAGCAAATAGGGCTTCTCTTCCTCTGGCATCTTCTTCTTTTTTGCTCAAGATTTCTTTATTGGTCAGAAGTCTCTGGCTAATGCTAGTTTCATGAGACTGAATAACAGCCTCTCTTTTTTCAAAGTCAATTATTTGATTCCTTTTTTCAGAAATCTCATAGGCCAAATCAAAAAGGTCAGCTTTTAAATCAGCTATCTTTTCCTTGAGGCCACCTTCAGAGCTTTTTAATTTCTCAAAATCTTTCTCTTCCTGGCTCAGATCTTCCCTGGCCTTGGCAAAGCTTTGGAAGATATCCTGGTATTGATCATTTTCTATTTGAATTTTTTTTAAAATTTCTGCAGACTCTTCTGAATTTTTTTTACTTTCTAAAGATAGCTTGAGCAAGCTTTCTTCCAGGCTCTTTTTCATTTTCTGGGCAAATTCTAATTTGTTTTCATGGTCATTTATTGAATTTTTCAGAGAAAAAAGTTCTTCCTGAAAAGATGATATCTGTCTGTTACCCTCCTCAGATGATAAAAGCAGGTCTTCTATATCAGTTGAAATAAGTCTCAGACTTGTCTCCACGCTTAGACTCTCATTTTTTTTGCCCTCAATTTCCTGGGAAAGTTCCTCTATTTTTTCTTCCAGCTTACCAATTAGGAAACTGGATAATTTGACTTCCAGGTCATCAAGTTCACCCTTATATTCCTTGTAAATCTTGGCCTTTTCAGCCTGTTCCTTAAGAGGATCCCTCTGGGCTTCTAATTCTTTTAAAATATCCCAAACCCTAAGAAGGCTGTTTTCCGTATCAGTCAGCTTTCTTTTGGCTTCATTTTTCCGATAGCGATATTTTGAAATTCCGGCTGCTTCTTCAACCAGGGCTCTTTTTTCCTCTGCTTGGGAAAGAAGAATTTGATCTACCTTGCCCTGGCCAATAATAGAGAAGCTGTCCCGGCCAATTCCGGTATCCATAAAAAGTTCATGAATATCCCTTTGGCGGCATTTTACATTATTTATCAAATATTCACTCTCACCAGATCTGAAAAGCTTTCTGGTTACCTTAACCTCAGAGTAATCCAGAGGGAAAATACCAGTGGAATTATCCAAGGTAAGGGATACCTGTGCCATGCCCAGGGGTTTTTTCCCTGAACTGCCTGCAAAAATAACATCTTCCATCTTGCTGCCCCTAAGACTCTTGGCAGAGCCTTCGCCCAGAACCCAGCGGACCGCATCAACAATATTTGATTTACCGCTGCCATTTGGCCCTACAACAATAGTAATCTTATTGTTAAAGCTCAGGTCAGCTTTTTTTGCAAAGGATTTAAAACCCTGCATTTCAAGTCTCTTTAGATACAAAAATTACACCCCAGTTTCAATTTTTCCTTTTTCTATGCCAAAATCTTTTTCTATTTTAAGCTTGATCTTAAATTCTTCTTCAAGTTCTTTAATGTTTTTATTTTTTTGCCCTCTAACCTTCGACTCTTCTCCAGGATTTATCCTTATAATAAAGTCACTGCCGGCCAGGGGCTTTTTCTCTTCAATTATTTTTCTTAGCTCTTTTTCATAAATCCTGGCAAAAACCATCTCACCAAAAGCCGGATGCCAGGGGCCAGCTATGAGGTCTTTATCTTCATGCAGATTTTCACTGTCTTGTAAGCCCATTCTGATTACTTTAATTCCAGCCTCAGTAAAGCTGGTATATGCAGAGGCCACCAGATCAACCATTTCCTCTAATGCAAAAGGCTGGTAGGAGCCTGCCAGATATTCCTGGGCCAGTTTAGTCCCTCTAATGACCAGGGTAGGGTAAATCCTTACAAAGTCTGGTTTTAAGTCCCTGACCTTTAAAAAAGTATCTTCTATGGTCTGCCTCTTGTCCCCTTTAAGGCCAGGCATAATCTGCAATCCCAAAGAAAAGTTGTAGTCTCTGATAAGGGCTATGGCCTTGAGACTGTCTTCTGCCTTATGACCTCTTTCAGCCTGGAGAAGAATCTCATCATCCATTGACTGAATGCCCAGCTCGATTATATCTACCTTGTACTTTTTGGCTCTCTCTAAAACTTCATGACTAATTGCATCTGGCCTGGTTGAAAATCTGATTTTACTGACCATTTTTTTTTCTTTTAAGTAAGCTGCTGTTTGTAAGTAATATTCCTGTTTCTCTTCATCTATAGATGTAAAGGAACCTCCATAAAAGGCCAAGTCAAAATCCATATGAGGGCTATGATTTTTATATTCTCTGACCCTAGCAATAGTTTCATCCCTATCTGCTATTTTACTGGTTGAAGATATTTTTTTCTGATTGCAAAAGGTGCAAAGATGAGGGCAGCCCAGATGCGGAATAAAGATTGGTATAATGCCTCTTTTCAATTTACTTAACCCCATATTTCCAAGGCTTGCCTGGCCGCCTCTTGCTCGGCCTCTTTTTTTGTTTTTCCATTGCCTTCTGAAATTAATTTTTCATTAACCAAAAGACCTGCCTTAAAACTTTTATCATGGTCAGGGCCACTTTCGGCCAAAATCACATAGTCTATTTTTTGGTCAGGACTTTTTTGGATTATTTCCTGAAGGCGCGTCTTATAGTCACCAAAGTTTCCATCAGAAACAAGATCCAGAGTATGGCCCAAGCTGGAAATAATAAAGGGGCGTAAATAGTCCAGACCCTTTTGCAGGTAGATAGCTCCACAAAGTGCCTCCCAGGCATCTGCTAGATTGGATGACCTCTTTTTCCCTCCGCCCAGGACTTCACCTTTTCCTAAAAGTAAATATTCGCCTAAATTTATTTTTTGGGCAGCCCCGGCCAGGGCCCCCTTGCAAACTACTGCTGCCCGCATTTTGGTAAGGGCTCCTTCATTCCTGTCAGGAAATTTCTCATAGAGATGATCGGCAATAACCAAGCCCACCACTGCATCACCTAAAAACTCTAGTCTTTGATTATGCTGAAATTTTTGACTGTTTTTATCAGCATAATAGGAGGGATGGGTAAGGGCCATATTTATAAGATTATGGTCATCCACAAAAATTTTATTTTCTTTTAAAAATTCTCTGAGTTCTTCTTTTCTTTCATGACTGATCATCTGTAAATTCACCCTCCTGGATAAGAGCATCGATTATATTTTTGGCATCCTCAGTTGCCCACCTTAGTTTATACATAATAATTGAAGCTTCTATAATAACAGGAATAAATCCTTTTTTATCTGACATATATTCATACTGGCTTATAATTTTTTCATTAAAGACCCCCCAGGAATCTTTAAACTCAGGTAAATCTGAAGTTTGACCATTTATGGATATGGCTAAAAGCTGGTCCCAGTCCTTATATTCTGTATAAAGCTGACCAATAAGCTTGTTAACCTTTCTTACATATTCTGAAAAAATATCCTGGTCAGATATTGCCATACGTTCTCTCCTTTTTATACTGAGAGAATAAATATCAGCTATATTTTTTAATATTATCCTCTGATAATTAAGGTATTTATCATAGATTTTTTCTCTTTCTTCTTTTCTGCTAGAGCGAAATTCTATCTCTGCTTTGAAACTTTCCAAAGTCTTGACAACTTCTTCCAGTTTTCTTTCTTCTTCATAGTATCTTTCTGCAAACTCATCGGCAGAAGTCTCTTGCATCAGAAGATAGTTTTCAAGTGAGTCTTCAAAGAAAAGGAAAAAATCAGTATGTAATTTAGCAAGTTCTTCTTTAAGCCTTTTTTCATTCTCTGGGGGCAGGATAGTAACGTTTACTAAAAAGGCTATGAGAATACCAATGAAAACAGCTTCAGCTCTCTGCAGGGCACTAAAAAGGTAATTATTTGCCGGACTGTAGATAATAAAGATAGCTGCGATAATTGCCACATGGATAGATGTTTCTATTTTTAAGTTTATGCATATTGTAATGATAATGATGGCAGCAAGGCCGGCTACCAGTGGGCCAGGGCCAAAAAGAACTCCTAAAACAATAGCTGTAAAAATTGCTATTAAGTGAGCCAGGGCCTGGTCTTTGGCATTTTGAATGCTTTCGCCTGTTCCAGGCTGCATATTGGATATGGTTGCTGCCCCTGCAAGAATAGGGCTGGGTATTTTAAGGAGCTCGCAAATAAGCATACTTATAGCTACAGCCAAACCTGTTTTTAAGGTTCGGGCTCCAGGGGTTTTTGATTGAAGGAAATATATTGTTTTTTTAATAAAGGTCATCACTATATACCTTCCCCTCTTATATCTTTATAATTATACTATATAAGATACAAAAAAGAGAGGATTTATCATGGAAAAAGAAAGGCTGTTTTTATTGGATTTTATCAGGGGCTCTTTAATGATGGTGATAATTTTTTATCATTATATTTTTAATTTGTCCTATTTTTTAAACTATAATATTGATCTGGACTCCTTCTCTTTAAGGCTTATTCCACCTCTTACTTCCAGCCTCTTTTTACTTATCAGCGGCTATTCGGCCTCCCTTTCAAGGAACTCTCTTAAAAGGGGGCTGTTTATACTTTTTTGGGCTTCCATAATAAGTTTGGTAACCTTTTTTGTCACTCCCCAGGGGCCAATTTATTTTGGAATTCTTCACTCTATTGGTTCAATGATGCTCCTTGGCTTTTTCCTCAGAAAAATGCCCGATAAAATTATACTTTTTCTTGGCCTGCTTTTTTTCGCAGCTGGTTTCTATGTAAAAAATATAAGCTTAAGCCATAACTATCTTCTTTTTTTAGGTCTGGTATCAGCTAATTTTGCCTCCCTGGATTATTATCCCTTATTTCCATCAGGATCTTTTTTCCTATTTGGAATTTATCTTAGCAGGAAAAAAAGACCTGACTTTCTCTCTTTTAAAATAGAAAACAAAATTGGTGGAGCCCTAAGTTTTGCCGGGAAAAACTCCCTGACATTCTATCTGCTCCACCAACCATTATTTTTTATAATTCATTTCTTTCTTATTACTCTTCTATAAAGCCCACAAAGAGTCCGCCAGGGCCAATGTGAGTTCCAACAACAGCTCCTACCTCACAAATGAAATCGGCTTTTTTGCCTGTTTTTTCAAAAATTTCCTGGCCTAACTTTACAGCATCATCCGGAGATTTGCTGTGGCTTATCATGTAGCGCAAAGAACCTTTTTTAGCAAGAAAATCATTTGCGTAGGAAGCCAGCTCGGAAATTCCCTTCTTTCTGGTCCTGACCTTATCAAGATCTATAATCAGACCATCTGCCATGGAAATCAGTGGCTTAATATTAAGTAAGGAACCAGCTATAGCCTTGGCCTTACCAATCCTGCCGCCTTTTTCCAGATATTTTAAGGTGTCTATCAGACCGAAAAGGCTAAGATCATTTACGGCCTTTTCAACTTCTTCTACAACCTGAGCAAAAGTTTTTCCTGAAGCAACACTTTCAGCTGCCTTGATTGCAATCATGCCCGTTCCAACAGTAACATAGCGGGAATCTATAGCAGCAAAATTTTTAATTTGGCCATCCATTTCCTGGGCTGCAATCTCTGCTGACTGCCTGGTACCACTCATTTTATCCGATAAATGGATAGAAATAATAGAGTCATAACCTTCTTCCAGCAAGCCTTTATAAGTATTCATGAAATCTACCGGAGATGGCTGTGATGTAGTTGGCAATTCCTTTGCTTCTTCCAGTCGAGCAAAAAATTGACTGTTTGTTATATCAAGACCCTCTGTAAAAGTTTCATCACCGAAGTTAACCTTCAAGGGCACAATGGTAATATTATTTTCTTTTGCCAGCTCTTTTGACAAGTCTGCTGTACTGTCTGTTACAATAGCTATTTTTTCCATATTCTAATACACCTCGGTTATAATTTACCCTATAAATTCTTTAAAGGCAATGCTTGCATTATGACCGCCAAAACCCAGAGAGTTTGATAGTGCAGCCCTGACCTTCTTTTCCCTTTTGAAATTAGGAACATAGTCCAAATCACAATCTGGATCTGGATTATTTAAATTAATTGTTGGGGGGATTTGTCCTTCTTTTATAGCCAAAGCAATAACTGCTGCCTCTATCCCGCCTGCAGCCCCCAAAAGATGGCCTGTCATTGATTTTGTTGAAGAAATTGCTAAATCATCTCTCTTGCCAAAAATCGTTTTAATAGCCATAGTTTCATATTTATCGTTTAAATCTGTTGATGTTCCGTGAGCATTGATATAATCGATATCTTCAGCTTTAAGGCCGGCTTCATCCAAAGCAGCCTGCATGGCTCTGGCAGCACCTTCTCCATTCTCGGCTGGTGCAGTTATATGGCTTGCATCACAAGTGGCCCCATAGCCAACAAACTCAGCATAAATCTTTGCGCCTCTGGCCAGGGCGTGATCCAGAGATTCCAGAAGTAAAATTCCGGAACCTTCTGCCATTACAAAACCATCTCTGTCCGCAGAAAAAGGTCTGCTGGCTCCTTGAGGATCATCATTTCTTGTAGACAAGGCTCTCATAGCACAAAAACCTGCAACTGACAGGGGGGTAATACTGGATTCAGAACCACCTGCCAGCATAAGGTCAGCGGCACCCATTTTTATAGTCCTGAAAGCTTCACCAAGGGCGTTGGTAGCAGCAGCACAAGCTGTCACTGTAGAAAAGTTTGGCCCTTTTAAATTAAAATTAATACCTACCTGGGCTGAAGCCATATTAACAATCATCATAGGGACCATAAAGGGGCTAATTCTCTTAACTCCCTTGTCCAGCAAGATTTCATGCTGCTTCTCCAAGGTATCAATTCCGCCAATGCCTGAACCAATAACAGCTCCTGCCCTAAAGGGATCGTAATCGCCAACCTTAAGACCTGCGTCTTCCAGGGCCATCCGGCTCGCTGCTACTGCAAACTGGCTAAATTGATCCATTCTCTTGGCTTCTTTTTTATCCATATATTTTGATGGGTCAAAATCCTTAACTTCTCCAGCTATTTTAGCTGGGAAATCTTCAGTATCAAAACGAGTTATTTTACCGATTCCAGATTTTCCTGCCAGAAGATTTTGCCAAAAATTTTCTTTTCCAATTCCATTTGGAGTAACCAGACCAAGGCCTGTTACTACTACTCTTTTAGTTTCCATTATCCACCTCAAAATCTAGCAGCAGTCCTTTAATTATCTCTGCTGCAGGAAGTATTTCCTTTATATGATCAACATTTCCACCTGAGAAAATGAGTCCCTCTTCCAAATTACCTTCTTGAGCATTAATTAATGCCCGTTTAATACAAAAGTTTCTGCTGCATCTTTTAAGACATCTGTCACAAGTTTTTGGTGCTGCCTCTCCCCTGGCTACCTTTTCTGTAAATTCATTTCTGATAGCCTGACCCTTTAGGCCAACTGGACTATCAATTAAAACAATATCGTCCTTGCCAGCCTTTAAATAAACTTCTTTCATTCTATCTGAAGCATTAGATTCTTTACTGGCCACAAAAATTGTGCCCATCTGAACACCACTTGCTCCCAGTGCAAAAGCCTTTTTCATATCATCAGAACTTACAATGCCGCCTGCGGCAATAACAGGAATATTAACAGAAGCCACAACTTCTTCAAGCAGGGAAAACATTTCCTTGTCTGTGCCAAGGTGGCCCCCGGCTTCTTTACCTTCAGCAACTACTGCTGAGGCACCAAGTTTTTCAGAAGTGGCTGCCAGTTTTCCTGAGGAGACAATAGGCACAAAAGGAATTCCTGCGTCCTTGCACCATTTAAAAATATCCCTTGAAAATCCTGCTCCCTGAACAATCAGGTCAATTTTTTCTTCAATAGCAACCTTTGTTAAAAGTTCAAAGTCGTTGCTGGCAAACATTATATTTATACCAATTACTCCCTTAGACAAACGCCTGGCATTGGCAATTTCCCCTCTGAGCTCGTCAGGGCTCATACCAGTAGCAGCGATGAGTCCAATCCCACCAGCATTTGCCACTGCTGATGCCAAATTTGAAGTTGAGAGTCTTATAGCCATCCCCCCCTGAACAATAGGGTAGCGCGGACTTAAAGAGGCTATTTTTAATTTGGGTAATTTCACAAGTAAACCCTCCATATTTTTAATAAAAAGGCCCTGCATAAAAGGCAGGACCTCTACTTAAGCTTATGCAAGCTTTTCTTTAATGTATTCAACTGCTGAACCAACCACTCTGATTTTTTCTGCATCTTCGTCTGGAATTTCTATGTCAAACTCCTCTTCGATTTTCATGATAAGTTCAACTACATCCAGGGAATCCGCTTCTAAATCTTCAAAAGTTGTTTCCAGACCAATAATATCTTGTTCAACATTAAGTTGCTCAGAAACTATTTCCTTGATTTTCGCTAAAACGTCCATCTTGTCACCTCCCCTCAAAGAAAGTATTTTTATGATAATAAATTACATGTATAAACCACCATTGACCGATAAGACCTGACCAGTAATGTAACTGGCCTTGTCAGATGCAAGAAAGAGGGCTGCTGAAGAAATATCCTCAGCGCTGCCAATCCTGGCTGCCGGAATCTTCTTTAAAAGCTCATCCTTGATTGCTTCTGGGATTGCATCAGTCATTGCTGTCTGAATGTAACCTGGTGCCAGAGCATTTACCTGAATGTTCCTGCTGCCAAGCTCCTGGGCCAGAGATTTTGTAAACCCTATCACCCCTGCTTTACTTGCGGCATAGTTTGTCTGACCTGGATTACCTGACAGAGCAACAACAGATGAAATATTTATTATTTTACCTGCTCTCTTTTTTATCATTCCACGAATGACAACTTTTGAGCAGTTAAAAACTCCTTTTAGGTTGGTATCAATAACCTTGTCCCATTCTTCTTCCTTCATTCTCATAAAAAGATTATCTCTTGTAAGACCGGCATTATTTACCAAGATATCAACAGGGCCTAAATCCTCTTCAATCTTTTTAATCATGGCTTCAACCTGCTCCAGACTTGAAACATCAGCCTGATAGGTTCTGCATTCTGAGCCACAGGAGGTAATCATTTGAGCTACTTCTTCTGCTGCCTCCCTGCTGCCGGCATAGTTTATGGCAATTTTACCACCCTGGGCCGCAAAGTCCTTTGCTATCTGGGCCCCAATACCTCTGGAAGCGCCTGTTACTAAAATTACCTTGTCTTTAAAATCCATTTTTTGCACCTCATTTCAATCCGGAGATTGTTTTTTCCAAACTGGCCAAATCCTCTATATTGAAAGTTTCCACTTGATTGGATATTTTTCTTACCAGGCCTGAGAGAACCTTGCCAGGGCCAATTTCTACGAATCTCTCTACTCCCTGGTCAATCATGTATCTGACTGATTGTTCCCATTTTACTGAGCTGTTTACCTGTCTGAAAAGGGCCTCTTTAACTTCCTGGCTGGTCATTACCTCTTGGGCTGATACGTTAGCAACAACCCTTAATTTTGGATCAGAAAAAGAGATATCTTCCATAGCCTCTAAGAGTCTTTTTCCTGCAACTTCTAAGAGGGATGAATGGAAGGGGCCACTAACTGCTAATTCAATTGCCCTTTTGGCACCAAAATCCTTGGCTATTCTCATAGCCTCTCTTACCCCTTCTGTCTTACCTGCTAAAACTAACTGGCCGGGGCAATTATAATTTGCCGGCTCAACCAGACCCACTTTACTGGCCTCTTTACAAAGGCCTTCTATGTTCTCCTCTGGTAAACCAAGGATGGCAGCCATAGTACCCTGACCAGGTGGGTAGGCTTCTGACATATAAAGTCCTCTTTTTTCTACCAGGCCAACAGCATCCTGAAAATCCAGAGACTGGGCACAAACCAGGGCTGAGTATTCACCCAGGCTGTGGCCGGCTGCAAAATCAGCCTCTATACCAGATGACTGGAAAGCTTTTAGAATAGCTATGCTGGTTGTCAAAAGTGCTGGTTGTGTATATTGGGTTATTTTTAACTTTTCTTCCGGACCCTCAAAACAAAGGTCTGACAAAGAGTAGCCTAATTTTTCATCTGCTTTTTTAAAAATCTCCATAGCCTGGGGATATGCCTGGGCTATTTCCTTGCCCATACCTGGGTACTGGGATCCCTGACCTGGGAATATGAAAGCTGTTTTCTTCATTTTACCTCCTGGCCAAAATTATTGGCAAAATCTCTTTAATGTTTTTTCTGCACCAGAGACCAAATCATTGATTATCTCCTGGCAGGATTCTTTTTCTTTAATCATAGAAGCAACCTGGCCAGCCATAAGGGAACCCATTTGACTGTCTCCCTCTACAACTGCCAGACGAAGTCTGCCTGCTCCTAATTTTCCTACTTCTTCTTCGCTGGCTCCTGATCTGATAAGCTCATCATAATCCTTAGTAAGCTTATTTTTCAAAACTCTTACATAATGACCCTTGTAGCCAGTAAGAGTAGTTGCCCTGTCACCAGCTTTAATCAGAGCATCCTTATAATTTTCATGAATAGTACACTCATGGCTGGCTAAGAAGCGAGTACCCATCTGGATACCCTGTGCTCCCAGGCAAAAAGCTGCAGCCATTGAACGGCCGTCAAAAAGACCACCTGCTGCTATTACAGGAATATCAACGGCATCCACGATTTGAGGAATAAGAGCCATGGTAGTAATTTCGCCAGTATGGCCGCCACATTCCATTCCCTCTGCGATTAAGCCATCCACCCCTGTTCTGGCCAGTCTCTTGGCCAGGGCAACTGAGGAAACTAGAGGGAAGACCTTAATTCCTGCATCTTTAAAAGTCTGGATGTATTTTCCTGGATTACCGGCACCAGTAGTAACTGCTGTAACTTTTTCTTCAATAATTCCCTCTATTACTTCATCAACAAAGGGCGAAATAAAATATATATTTACACCAAAGGGCTTATCTGTCAGCTCTTTAGCCTTTCTAATTTCTTTAACAACGACTTCTTTTGGGGCATTCCCAGCACCAATTATGCCAAAGCCACCTGCATTACTTACTGCTGCTGCTAATTCAGCTGTTGCAGCCCAGGCCATACCTCCTTGAAAAATTGGATATTCTATTCCTAAAATCTGGCAAATTTCTGTTTTAAGCACTTATTTTCTCTCCCTTCCTGGTGAAGGTATACTTCATGACTGTAGAGGCCCAAGTAAGACCGGCTCCAAAGCCAACCATAACCACCCTATCATTTTCTTTTATGCGGCCAAGTTTTACGGCCTCGTCCAAAGCGATAGGTATGGATGCACCAGAAGTGTTTCCATATTTTTCTAAGTTTATCATGGTCTTGTCTTTTGATATCTTAAAGCGTCTGAGGGCAGCGTCAACAATTCTGATATTGGCCTGATGAGGAATTAAAAAATCTACATCTTCATTGCTGATACCTGCTTTTTCCAAAACCCTGCGACTGGTTATACCTAAAATTTTTACAGCAAATTTAAAAACTTCTTTACCCATCATTTTTACATAGTGGGCTCCTGTATCTATAGTCTCCTGGCTGGCTGGCATTTTAGAGCCACCTGCATCAACTCTCAGAACATCACCACCTGAGCCATCAGCACCCAGATCAAAGGCCAAAAAGCCCATGCCCTCTTCAACCTCTGATACAATTGCAGCTCCAGCTCCATCACCAAAAAGAACTACCGTCCTTCTGTCATTTGGATCCAGAACAGCACTTAAAACTTCTGTTCCTATAACTAGAACATTTTTATAAACACCTGATTTTACAAAAGCATTGGCAACACTTAAACCGTAAATAAAGCCTGAACAGGCCGCATTAAGGTCAAAGGCCGCTGCATTTGAAGCATTTATTTTCTCTTGAATCAGACAGGCTGTTGAGGGAAGAAGCATGTCTGGAGTTACTGTTGCTGTTATTATTAAATCAATATCTTCTGGTAAGAGTCCGGCATCTTCAATGGCTCTTTTGGCAGCTATGGCACCCAGGTCTGAACTTGTTTTGCCCGGGGCTGCTTTTCTTCTTTCTTTTATACCTGTTCTTGAGACTATCCATTCATCGCTTGTATCCAAATAGTTAGTAAAATACTCATTGGTTAAAATATTTTCGGGCAGGTATGAACCTGTTCCAATTATTCCTGCTGATATCATTATTTATTTTTCTCCCTGAAGTTCATCTTTAATAGCCTGAACGTAATCTTCTTTTTTACACTCTATAGCCACTCTTATAGCATTATGGATGGCTTTGGCATCAGAAGAGCCATGGCAAATTATACTAATGCCATCGACACCTAAAAGAGGGGCGCCACCAATTTCACTGTAGTCAGATTTTCTCTTTAATTCCATAAGTGCATCTTTCATCAAAAAAGCACCCAGCTTATTTTTAAAGGATTTGTCTATTTGTCCTTTAATTATTCCAATAAAGCTTTTACCCATACCTTCCATGAGCTTAAGAATTATATTCCCTGTAAAGCCATCAGCAACTATAACATCTGCCTTACCACGTGGTATATCCCGGCCTTCTATATTTCCTATGAAATTAATAGCTTCCATTTCTTCTAATTTTTCATAACTTTTTATGGCCAATTCATTTCCCTTGGTTTTCTCACTGCCTATATTAACAAGGCCTACTCTTGGGCTGGCAACTTTATAGACTTTTTTGGAATAGATTGAACCCATGAGGGCAAACTGTTCCATATTTTCAACCGTACAATCGGTGTTGGCTCCAGAATCTAAGAGGAGGGTGACACCCTCTAAGGAGGGCAGGGGTGTCGCTATAGCAGGTCTTGCTATTCCTCTGATTCTACCTAGGACAAAAAGCGAAGAGGTCATTTGGCCGCCAGTATTGCCGGCCGAAATGATGGCATGAGCCTGGCCTTCTTTTACCATTCTTGTTGCTACTGTCATAGAGGCATCTTTTTTCTTTCTGTAGGCCAAAGCTGGATGGTCATCCATTTCAATAACTTCTCTGGCATCCTTAATTTCTATTTTATCTATGTCATTTTTAAGATATTTTCTTATTTCTTCTTCTTTACCAACCAGATAAATTTTTTCTATCTCAGGGTAAAGCTCTATAGCCTTAAGGGCACCTTTTACAATCTCTTCAGGAGCCTTATCGCCACCCATAGCGTCCAATGCTACTCTCATAATCTTACCTCCTAGCGGGTAACTATAATGAATTTCCCGGTAAAAACTTCTTCAGCACCTGACCTGGTTACAACCTTTATCAAAAGCTTATTTGATCTCCTTTTGGCCACAAAAGCCTTGGCAACCAATTTCTCATTTAGATATACAGGTCTTTTATAACGAACTCTGGCACTGCCTGTCAGGGCAATCTCTGCGTCAGCCATTGAAAGGGCCAACATACTGGCCTGGGCGTAAATATGGTGGCCCCGGCAAATATTATTCTTATCTGAAACCATATCAGGAACAACTACCATAAGGGAGCTTCCCTTGCTGTCCAGCTCTATATCTAAAAGCTCACCAACTATTTCATAGTCTTTTGCTGATTTTACCTTTTTATAATTTTCTTCTGCTACAGTTCTCATTCTTTCCCTTACTTCCGGAATTCCTAAAAGGAGCCTGTCCAAACGAATTGTCTGAATACTGCAATTGTATTCTTTTGCCAATTCCTCATCGGTAATAAAGGGATTTGCTGCAATCAGATTTTTAACTTCATCTTGCCTTTCTTTTCTTGCATATCTTTTCATTTCAATCACCTTTAAAAGTATTAGTACCTGGTAACAATACCAAGTATAAATAATAGTCATAAAAAAAGCAAGAAAAAAATAAAAAAAATCTCCAGACGTCTTTGTCTGAAGATTCATTTCTTTTTTTAACTTATTTTCTTACTCTTTATCTGCTTTTCCTGTTTTGGATATAACTTCTCTGCCATTATAGTAACCACATTCAGGGCAAATTCTGTGAGGTAACTTTAATTGGTGGCATTGTGGACATTCCATAACTGTTGGCTTATCCATTTTCATCCAGGCAGACAGGGTTCTTCTTGCCTTTGATTTTGATTTTTTACTCTTTTGTACAGCCATTGCACTACACCTCCTAAACAGGATATCTGTTAAAATTTAAACTTTTTTAATATCTCAAGCCTTGGATCTAAATCCTCATTATCGCACTTACAATCTGCCTCATTTAAATTTACCCCACAAACATGGCAGAGACCCTTACAATTTTCAGAGCATAAAACTTTTTCCAGTTTATACTCTGTCAGGGCTGCAATAAGACTATCAGCCAGATTAATTATACCATCTTCTGCAAAAAAAATGTTACCAGTAAATTCTTCTTCATATTTACTTATATGGTCGGGATTTCTCAGGTAAAGATCCTTAAAAGAAAAATCTTCTTTCCCTTTAATAACTTTAAGGCATCTGCTGCATTCTGATTCTGCTCCTGCCAGGAGCTTACCTTCAAGTATAAAAGAGTCTGCTTGCCAGTGAATAATAATATCAAAAATAAATTCTTCCTGGCCTTCTTTAAAGGTCACCCTATCCTGAAAAACAGGCTGTCCAGTCTTGGGACTGTAGCCATCAGTATTAATAGTTAACATACTAAGTTAGTATAGGTAAAAATAAGTATTCTGTCAAGAATTTCAGATAAATCCTTTTTGCCCTTGCCTATCTGTGGTATATTACTAAAAAGGAGTGCTGATAATGAAAGTCCTGGGTATAGTAGCTGAATATAATCCCTTCCATAAGGGACACGCCTATCATTTAAAAGAGGCGAAAAAGGCCGCCAAGGCTGATTACAGTGTAGCTATAATGAGCAGCAATTTTCTGCAAAGAGGTCAGCCTGCTCTCTTTAATAAATGGCAAAGGGCTGAAATGGCTATTTTAAACGGCCTTGATTTGGTTATAGAATTACCTGTTCTTTTCTCAGCAAGATCAGCCTGGTATTTTGCCTTTAACAGCCTTTATATTTTAAATAATACTGGCCTGGTAAGCCATCTGGCTTTTGGTCTGGAAGAGGGCAACGCTGAAGACTTAGAAGCTTTAGCTGCCTTTCTTGCCCATGAAAATGAAGATTATAAGTCAGTCCTTAAAAACAATTTAGGACTGGGCCTCTCTTTACCTGCAGCCAGAGAATTAGCTATCAAAGAGTTTTTTCCATCCTTTTCTCTGGACTTAAATCAACCTAACTTAATTTTGGCCTTGAACTACTTAAAGGCAATTAAACTTTTAGAGAGCCCCATAGAACCAGTCTACATTGAAAGGATAGGCCATTACCACGGATCAGAGGTCCATCAGGATATTGCCTCGGCTACCCATATAAGAAGTCTTATTGAAAGAAATCAGCCTGCTTATAAAAATTACCTGCCAGCTGCCAGCCTGGAAGTAATAGAAAGATTATATAAAGAAGGTTTTAAGCCTGTCTTTTTAGAAGACTTTTCCAGAGAGATTTTCTATTCTTTAAGAAAGGCCAACCTTCAAGAGCTTAAAAACATCCTAAGTATAAATGAAGGCTTAGAAAACAGGCTTTTAAAGAGTCTGTCAGAAGCAGCCAATTTAGAAGATATGATTAGGATCACCAAGAGTAAAAGATACCCTGAAAGCAGGGTTCAGCGGATTATGGCTGAGCTTCTTTTAGGCATGACAAAGGACTATTCTCATGACCTGCCCTTGTACATAAGGGTCCTTGCTTTTAATTCTAAAGGAAAGGAAGTAATAACCTTAATAAAAGAAAAGTCTAAGCTACCCCTGATAGATAAGTTTGCTTCCAACTATAAGAAAGCAGACAAAAATCTTAAGAGGCAATTAGACTTTGAAGTAAAAGCTACAAATATTTACGCTTTAGCACAAAAAACAGGAAGATATGGAGCTTATCAGCAGGAGTTTACATCCTCTCCCCTGTATCTTTCTGATTAGGAGAAAGCTTGTTTTCCTGATTTTCTGCTGGCACATTGGTCATGGCAGTCATGGTTGTTAAGGATCCCGATTGTTTCATCTTATACTTATTAATGGTTGATTTGACTTCGGTTTTGCCAGCCCTAATCTCTTTAAGCTGTCTGTCCATTCTTTTTTCTATATCACCCATTACCTCATCTACATACTCATAAGAACCCTGAACTATCAAGGCAGCTTTTTGATTGGCTTTTTCGATAATTTCTTTTGCCTTTTGGTTAGCTATTTTTATGATTTCCTTGTCATCACACATTTCCATCATTTTGTTTTCTGTAGAGTCTACAATTTTCTTTGCTTCGTCCTTGGCATCTTTAATGAGACGGTCTCTTTCTTTGTTAATCCATTGAGCCTGCCTTATGTCTTCAGGAATATGAGCCCTTAAAGCATCTACATAGTTAAAAAGGAGATCCTCGTCAATAATTATTTTGTCTGTCAGAGGCATTCTTTTTGCTGCCTGTATTTCTCTCTCTAATTCTTCGATTACATTAATTATTTCCATTTTTATACCCCTCTTTTTTGAAAATATAAGATTTTTGTATCCCCATAAAGAGCTTCTTTTACAATTTCCAACTTTTCAACTTCTAAATTTTGACAAGGATTTTTCTTAAATGTCTCAGCTATTAAGACCCCCTTAGGGCTTAGAAGATCAAAGTAACTTATTTTTTTTATAGCTTCTTCAAGATACTTACCATAATATGGAGGATCTAAAAAAATCAGATCAAAAATAAGATTTTCTTTTTTGGCCAGAATCAGGGCTTCTTCCCAGCTATTCCTGATTAATCTGCACTGATCCTTTAAATCTAGCTTTTTTACATTCTCCATTATAGAGTCAAAGGCTTCTTTATCTTTCTCTACTATCCAGGCAAAGGCACCACCTCTGCTTAAAGCATCAAGAGCCAGGGCTCCAGAACCCGCAAAAAGGTCTAATATAAGGGCCGAAGGTAATTTAAAAGTAATACTCGAAAAGATGGCTTCTTTTACTCTGTCTGAGCTGGGCCTGGTTTCCAATCCTTTTTTACTTTTTAATTGAAAGCCTCTGTATAGACCGCCAGTTATTCGCAAAATCTGCCTCCTTTATTTCTTATAAGTTATTATACAATAAAAAAAGAGATGGCAAAAGCCATCTCTTTTAGGACTTATTAACCGAACATTGACAGAAGTACACCGGCAGCAACAGCTGAACCAAGTACACCAGCAACGTTTGGACCCATGGCGTGCATCAGAAGGAAGT
>CAZUPR010000001.1:0-76418 GCA_964622305.1 uncultured Eubacteriales bacterium | reverse complement strand
TATCAAACTTCCATGAAGGTTTATGATAACCAGGGTGGTGCCCACGACTTTACAGTAACCTATATGAAAATTGATTCCAACCACTGGCAGGCTAACTATGCTATAGATGGTGACGTTATTGGTATGGGGACACCTTCTTCATATACTAAGGATATGTTCTTTAAAACTAACGGACAGATTGATGATATTATTTCAGGTAACGCTTCTTTCCAATTACCCTACACATTCCCACTGGGGTCAGGTCTTGAGCCTTTACAAATAAATGTAGACCTAAGTACTATGATTCAAGTAGCAAATGAAAACTCTACTTTATCCAACATTCAAAATGGTTTCTCACCAGGAAGCTTACAAAGAATTTCTGTAAACCAAACTGGTCAGATGATTGGAACTTTCTCCAATGGTGAAAACATTGAACTTGCCCAGGTTGCTCTGGCAACTTTCAGTAACACAGCAGGTTTAAGTAAGGTAGGGGATACACTATTTATCGAATCAAGGAACTCAGGAATCCCAGAAATAGGGGCTTCTGGTACTGGTGGTAAGGGTAGTGTTAAGCCAGAATCTTTGGAAATGTCCAACGTTGACCTTTCACAAGAGTTTGTAGATATGATTATTACTCAAAGAGGTTTCCAGGCTAACTCCAGAATTATTACAACTTCTGATGAAATGCTGCAAGAACTTGTAAACCTTAAGAGATAAGAGGTAAACTAATGTCAGGGGGTTTTTAACCCCCTGATTATTAAAAAGGCGGGATTTTTTATGATTATGCTTACTAAATTCCAAGGAAGAGAATTTTATATTAACTCAGATTTAATAGAAACTATTGAAGAAACACCCGATACAATGATAACATTAATAACGGGTAAAAAAATGACAGTGCAGGAAAGTCCGGAAGAAGTTCTCGAGCGCATCCTGAATTTCAGAAAGCACATAGCAGGAACACCAAGGGTAATTTGTAAAGAATAAACATAAAGGGGTGCCCGGTTAATGGATATAGCAAGTTTAACAGGTATAGTTTTAGGGTTGGTTCTGGTAATTGGATCAATAATGAGTACGGGTTCTTTGATGGCCTTTATTGACATACCTTCTATAATGATTGTTCTTGGAGGTACTATTGCAGCTACTCTAATTAACTATAATTTGCATCAGGTAATTGGTTCTGTAAAGGTTGCCAGTAAAGCTTTTTTACAAAGTGAACATGATAATCCTAAAGAAGTTATTGATAATATTGTTCGTTTTGCAGAAAAGGCCAGGAGGGAAGGCTTATTGGCTTTGGAAGCTGAAGCTGAAGCTCTTGATGATGACTTCATGAAAAAAGGTGTAGAACTCATCGTTGATGGTACAGATGCTGAATTAGTTCGTGAAATACTTGAAACTGAATTAAGCTTCCTGGAAGAACGTCACCGGACTGGGGCCGCCTTGTTTGATACCATGGGCTCTTTAGCTCCGGCTTTTGGTATGATTGGGACTCTTATTGGTTTAATCCTTATGCTGGGAAACCTTGATGATCCAAACGCAATTGGGCCTGGTATGGCTACAGCTTTAATAACCACCTTTTATGGTTCTATGCTTGCAAACTTATTTTTTATTCCTATTGCAGGGAAATTGAAATTGAGGAGTGCTGATGAGGTTTTAAATAAACAGCTGGCTATTGAAGGCATTCTTTCAATACAAGCTGGTGAAAACCCAAGAATCGTAGCAGAAAAAATGAAGGCTTTCTTAAGTCCTGCCTCCAGAAAAGAGTTTGAGAAAAAAGAAGAGGATGAATAAAAATGGCAAGAAAAAAAAGACAAGAAGATGCTCCACCAGGTGCACCGCTCTGGATGGCTACATATGGTGATATGATTACCTTGGTTCTTTGCTTTTTTATTTTGCTATTTGCATTTTCATCAACGGACACAGCAAAATGGAAAATGGTAGTTGCTTCTTTAAAAGGATCCATAGGGGTACTTGATGGGGGCGACACTCTAAATCAAGAGGAATACTTAGACCAAAGTAATGATCCCAACTCTGATTCTATCAGTGAGAGTATCTTAAGCTCACTTGATGATTCTCAAAGAGAAGATATAAGAGAACTTGAAAAAATAATAGAAGAACTAAGGGCAGAACTCTATGAGGAAATTGCCAAGGAAGAAATAATAATCAGGCTAAATGAGAGGGGTATTTTGATAAGATTACAAGACACCCTCCTTTTTGATAGTGGTCAGGCAAGTTTAAGACCTGAGGCCAGGATTGCTCTAAACGAAGTAGCCAATACCTTAAGAGATATTGACAGATACTACAGAATAGAAGGGCATACAGATGATGTACCAAGTGATCCAAGAACCTATGCTACCAACTGGGAACTATCAGCAGCCAGAGCAACGAATGTTTTGCGCTACCTTGTAGAGACTGGCGGTATGGACCCTTTTAGAATGTCCGGTGGAGTTTTTGGGGAATATTACCCACTTTTTCTTAATGAAAGTGTTGAGAATAGACAAAAGAACAGAAGGGTAGATATAATTGTTTTGAGGGATGATATTTCCTATACTGAAGAAAGGGTAGTTTTAAACTAACTAAAAGTTTAAAATTAAGGTATAATTATATGAGTGATGAGACAAAGAAAGATAAAAAGGGAATTAGTAAAATTCTAATCATTGGCGGTCTTGTGTTTTTGTTAATACTTTTAGCAGGAATAGCCTTTGTAGGTTATACTATGTTTTTTGCTGACTCAAATCAGGAAAAGACTGTTATGGGCCCAGTATTTACAGGTAATGAGTATACTGTAAATCTTTTGGAAGCTGGGGGCAAAAAATATTTACGGACAAGATTTTCTGTAGAAGTAGATAACAAAAAGACCCTTACTGAAATAGAAAGCAAAATGCCCATGTTTCATGATAGGGTAAATAAGGTTTTGGGTAATATGACTTTAGCTGAGTTAGAAATACCTGGAGCTAAGGATAAAATTGCCGCTCAGCTAAGCCAGGCTATTAACGAAATTTTAGATACTGGTGAGGTAACAAATATTTTCTTTGAGGAATTTGTTTGGCAATAAAAAGTTTTTAAGGTTGGAGAGGTGACAAAATGGCTGACATCCTGTCTCAGGAGGAAATAGATTCTCTTTTAAATGCCCTTCAAAGTGGTACTGTAGACGCTGAAGAAATAAAAGAAAAAGAATCAGACAAAAAAATATCCCTCTATAATTTTAAAAGACCCAACAAGTTTTCCAAAGATCAGCTTAAAACTCTACAATTTATATATGAAAACTTTTCACGCTTGGTTTCTACCATGCTGTCAGGTAAATTAAGGACTAGGGTATCAGTATCGGTAGCATCAGTTGAACAGATGACCTATGATGAATTTATCAGATCTGTGCCTAACCCCACAATAATAAATATCTTTCAATTAGATCCTTTAGAGGGCAAATCCTTATTAGAATTTAATCCACAGCTTATTTTTTATATAATAGATAAACTTTTTGGTGGGCCGGGTGTTTCTAATTTCAAAGCCAGGCCTCTTACAGAAATAGAAGAGATTGTGGTTAGCAGATTTATGAAAGAAATGCTGGACCATAAGAGAGAATCATGGGAAAACATTATTGAAGTTAACCCCATTTTTGAAACTTTGGAGACTAACCCAGCCTTTACGCAGATTGTCTCACCAACTGAAATGATAATATTAGTTACCATGAATATTCAGCTTGGTGAAGAATTAGAAGGTTTTATGAATATTTGTCTTCCCTGTTACAGTCTTGAGCCTATCGCTAACAAGCTTAATGCCAAATATTTTTATGGATCTGAAAGTAAAAATCAGACCGAAGAAATTTTCTCCACTTTAAACAAGAAGGTTCAAATGACAGAAATGGAAGTTTCAGCCTTGCTTGGAGAAACTGATATCTCTATCAGAGATCTTTTGGACTTTAGAATTGGAGATGTCATTAATCTAGAAAAACATCTTGATGATGAAATAGATATAGCAGTTCAAAAAAAGAAAAAATTCAAGGGAAAAATTGGTTTGGTTGGAAAATCAATTGGGGTACAAATAACCAGACCAATATTTAATGGTCAAGAGGAGGAAATGTTATGAGTGAAGGTATTTTATCACAGGCGGAAATAGATGCTCTTCTAAAAGGAACCGATGATGCAGACACTGATTTTATTCCTGATGATATTACCGGTGACGAATTAACAGAGATAGAAAAAGATGCAGTTGGCGAGGTTTCAAATATTACTCTTGGAACAGCCTCAACCACTCTTTCAACCCTTTTGGGAAAAAAAGTATCTATAACAGTGCCTTCTGTCACCATAATTAGTGTAAAAGATTTTGAAATGGAATACGGTTATCCTCACACTATTGTTGATGTAAAATATACAGAAGGGTTGACAGGCAGCAATGTTTTAATCCTAAAAAATACTGATGCCGCTGTAATTGCGGACTTAATGATGGGTGGTGAAGGCCACGTTGACATTTCAGAATTAAATGAAATGCATTTGAGTGCGGTCAGTGAGGCCATGAACCAGATGATGGGTTCTGCTTCTACATCTATGTCTCAGTTAATTAACAGGACAATAAATATTGCCCCACCCCAGGTAGAAATAGTTAATATTGCAGAAGATGGAATTAAATTTTTAGATCCAGAATTAAATAAAATTGTTTTAATTAAATTTAACATGGAAATAGAAGGCCTGATAAACAGCCAGCTGGTTCAAATTATACCGGTTGATTTTGCTAAAGAAATGGCTGTTTCCCTAATTGGCAGCATTGGAAGTGCACCAGAGCCAGAACAACAAAGCTATAATGAAGAAAGAGAATTTTACCAACAGTCTGCTGCTCCCGTTCAAGAAAATGCTTTTACTTATCAGGAACCTGCAGCAAATCACATGAGCCAAGCTCCACAGCAAGGTTTTAATTATTCTCAGCCGGCTCCCGGACCAAGTATAAATGTGTCACCTGCAGAGTTCAGGCAATTGGAATACAATTTAACTGATGGAAACAGTCATAACCTGGATCTTATTCTTGATGTGGCATTAAATGTATCAGTAGAATTAGGCAGAACTAAAAAAACGGTAAAAGAAATTCTTGATTTTTCAACTGGGTCTATAATAGAATTGAATAAGCTGGCAGGAGAAGCAGTTGATCTTATGATTAATGGTAAACTCTTTGCTAAAGGCGAAGTTGTTGTTATAGATGAAAATTTTGGGGTAAGAATACTCGATATTGTAAGTCCTATTGAGAGAGTAAAAAAATTACAATAAAAGGGGAAAGATATAATGGCACAGAGAATTTTGATTGTTGATGACGCAGCATTTATGAGGATGATGATAAAAGATATCTTATCTAAAAATGGCTATGAGGTAGTAGGAGAAGCAGAGAATGGTATGGTAGCATTAGAAAAATATACTGAACTAAAACCTGATCTGGTTACAATGGATATTACAATGCCAGAAATGGATGGTATCGAAGCTTTGAAAAAAATTAAACAATCAGATCCAAGTGCGAGAGTAGTTATGTGTAGTGCCATGGGGCAACAGGCTATGGTTGTAGAAGCTATTCAGGCCGGAGCCAGAGATTTTATTGTAAAGCCTTTCCAGGCGGACAGAGTTCTGGAGGCTGTTTCTAAGGCTTTATCATGAGAAAGTTGCTTTGCCTTTTCTCACTAATTCTTTTTAGCCCTCTTTTTGCCCTGGCAAATCAGGAGGTAAATTTATCAACTAACACTATGGATGCGATAAATTTAACTGATGGTACTTCAAGCATTGGTTTTCTTTTGCTCAGGTACCTTATAGCAGTTATATTTGTGGTGTCCTTGTTGTATTTCACATTAAAGTACATTTCTCATAAAAATGCGCCCAAATACAATGAAGGTAATTGGGCTAATCTTTTGGATTATACATACCTAGGAAATAACCGGGGCCTTTATCTGATTGAAATTAACAATGAAGGCTATGTAATTGGCAGCACAGAACAATCTTTAAATCTTATTACAAAAATGGAGACAAGTGACTATCAAAAAATAAAGGGCGAGATGATTTTAAATAGCCAGTTTAATGATTTTACAGTAAATCCATTTAAAAAAAGAGAAAACAAATCTTTTCAGAATCACCTTCAACAAAACCTAAAGATTGCTGAAAAGTATTTCAGGAAGAAAAGAGATTAGTATGAATAAAAAAAGCCTTTCTTTTATATTTCTCTTGTTGATTTTTATACTTATAATGCCTGGTGCATATGCCCAGGAATTTACAATTCCAGGAATTGAACTGGGTCTTACCAATGCAACTGCCCCAAGAGATGTTGCTCTGAGTCTGCAGATAGTTTTTCTGTTGACAATTTTGACTCTGGCTCCTGGAATTCTTATATTAATGACTTCTTTTACCAGAGTTGTTATTGTTTTGTCCTTTGTCAGACAGGGTCTTGCAACCCAGCAGATGCCTCCAAATCAGGTTGTAATAGGCCTGGCACTTTTTATAACTTTTTTTGTTATGAGCCCAGTTTTTACTGAGGTTAATAATAATTCAATCAAGCCTTATTTGAATGAAGAAATAGAACAGGCTGAAGCTCTCGATAAGGCTCTAAAACCTGTGAGAGAATTTATGTTTAAATACACCAGAGAAGCTGACCTGGCTCTTTTTATAAATGCTTCTGAAACAATCAGACCGGAAACTAAGGACGATGTTCCTTTATATGTTCTGGTGCCTGCTTTTGTTATAAGTGAAATTAAAACAGCCTTTTCTATTGGTTTTTTGATATTTATTCCCTTTTTGGTAATAGACATGATTGTTGCCAGCGTTCTTATGTCTATGGGTATGATGATGCTGCCGCCTATGATGATTTCCTTGCCCTTTAAGATACTGCTCTTTGTCTTGGTTGATGGCTGGCATATGGTGGTCCGTTCCCTGATTATGGGCTTTTAGAAAGGAGAAGACGGAAGATGACTCCTGAGTTAATAATTTATATAGGCAGAGAGGCTGTCTTTACAATCCTGATGATAGCCGGCCCTCTTTTGGTAGGAAGTATTTTAATAGGTCTTACTATAAGTATTTTTCAGGCCACAACACAAATTCAGGAACAAACTCTGACCTTCGTTCCCAAGATTGTTGCTATTTTTATTATGATTGTAATTCTTGGTCCCTGGATGCTTAATATTTTGCTGGCCTTTACCAACAATCTTTTTATAATAATGACTAAAATGGGAAGCTGATTATGGAATACCTACAGATTTTTTATGAAAACTTTCCAGTATATATGATGACATTTCTGAGAGTAATGGGCTTTCTTATCATCGCCCCTTTATTTAGCAGTAAGAATGTTATATCAATGATGAAAGCCGGCCTTGCTTTGCTTATCAGTATTGTTGTAGTACCCACTTTAAGCACCCCCGGCATTTTAAGCGTTGATTCATCCTTACTGTCTTTTTTTATTTATGGGCTAGCTGAGTTTGCTATTGGACTTTCGATAGGTTATATAGCCTCACTTTTATTTGCTTCAATAAACCTGGCAGGACAAATGATAGATATGCAAATGGGCTTTGGGATAGTAAACGTTGTTGACCCCCAATCTGGAGCACAAATGCCTGTAATGGGTACTTTCAAGTACTTTTTAACTATGTTTTTTTATTTATCAATGAATGGGCATATTTTACTTTTAGATGCTTTAATGAAATCCTATCAGATAATACCTCTGGGAAATTTTACGGTGGAAATGGAAACTATTAATTTTGTGATCTATGCAACCAGTAATCTTTTTGTAATAGCTCTAAAAATTGCCCTTCCCTATGTAGGAGCTCTTTTTGCGACTGACTTTATTTTGGGTATTATTGCCAGGACTGTACCACAAATGAACGTTTTCATGATAGGGATGCCTCTTAAAATTGGGATTGGTTTTATCCTTTCTCTAGTAATAATTCCTCTTTATATATACATTCTGAGTGCTTTTTTTGAAAGATCCTTTATAGATATATATACTATGATAAAGGTGTTGGCCCAATGAGATACTATGTAAACCTGCAATTATTTTCAGGAGAGAAAACTGAAAAGCCTACCCCCAAAAAACTGGAAGATGCCAGAAAAAAAGGGCAGGTAGCAAAAAGCATGGAGATAAACTCTGCTGTGATACTTTTAGTCAGCTTAGTTTTTCTCAGATTTTTTATGTCTGATATGGTAAAAAATATGCAGGCTATTTTTGTGACCTTTTTTCAGTTTGATTCTAACAGAGTTTTGACTGTTGAAATAGTTCAGCATATTTATATAACTGTACTTCTCTGGCTGGCCAGAATTGTTCTTCCGGTTATGCTTTTAAGTATGCTGGCTGGTCTTATCTCCAATTATGTGCAAATTGGCTTTCTCCTTACTCCTGAACCTTTAAAAATGAAACTGGAAAAGATAAATCCTATAAAAGGTTTTCAAAAAATCTTTTCAAAAAGAACTCTAATGGAGCTTTTTAAATCTATTTTTAAGATAGCAGGCATACTATATCTGGCATATACAGTTATTAAAAACCGGACTATGACTTTTCCGCAATTTATGGACATGGACATTCAGGTTTCTTTACTTTTTATTGGGGAGTTAATTTTTGCCATAATCTGGCGGGTTCTGATTTTCCTTTTGATTCTTGCCATAATGGACTTTATTTTTCAAAGATATGATTATATGGAAAACCAAAAAATGTCAAAACAGGAAATTAAAGATGAATATAAGAATATTGAAGGGGATCCTTTAATTAAAAGTAAGATTAAAGAAAGGCAAAGGCAGATGGCCATGAGCAGAATGATGCAGGAAATTCCTTCTGCTGACGTTGTTATTACAAACCCCACGCACTTTGCTGTAGCTATAAAATATGAAAGTGGAATGAATGCACCCCAGGTAATTGCCAAAGGGCAGGACTATGTTGCCTTGAAAATAAGGGAAATAGCCAAAGAAAATAATATTATTTTGTATGAAGACAAGGCATTAGCCAGAACTTTGTATTATAATGTAGAGATAGGGCAAGAAATTCCTGGCCAAATGTTTCAGGCAGTAGCTGAGGTTTTGGCCTATGTCTATAAATTAAAAAATAAAATCGTTTAGGTGGGTTCATGGCAAAAGCTGATGGTAAAAATACTTTCATAAGTAAATACAGCGATATTATTGTTTCCTTTGGTGTAATTTTAATTGTCGTAATGATGATTATTCCTATGCCAACCTGGTTATTAAGCTTATTTATTGTTTTTAATATTTCCCTGGCTCTAACTATCCTTTTAGTAGCCATGTACAATCAAAATCCTCTGGAATTTTCTATTTTCCCGGCCCTTTTATTAATCATGACCCTCTTTAGATTGGCACTGAATATATCTTCAACCAGATTAATCCTACTATACGGGGACGCTGGTGAGGTAATTGAACAATTTGGTAACTTCGTTGTGGGCGGAAACCCAATTGTAGGTCTTATCGTCTTCTTAATTCTTGTTATAATTCAATTCCTTGTTATCACCAAAGGTGCTGAGAGGGTTGCAGAGGTTGCGGCCAGATTTACCCTGGATGCTATGCCAGGTAAGCAAATGGCTATAGATGCCGACTTAAACGCAGGCCTTATTAATGATATGGAAGCCCGTCAGCGCAGGATTGATGTTCAAAGACAGGCCGATTTCTACGGCGCCATGGATGGTGCCACTAAATTTGTAAAAGGTGATGCTATTGCAGGTATTATCATCACCATCATAAATATCACTGGTGGGATTATCATTGGTACTTTCCAGCTTAACATGGGAAGCATCGGCGAAGTTGCGGTACGTTTTACACTTTTAACTGTTGGTGACGGACTTGTTTCTCAGATTCCAGCTCTTTTGCTCTCTACAGCTACCGGTATTATCGTAACCAAGGCTGCCTCAGAAGAAAATTTGGGTGACGATTTAGTTAGCCAGATTTTTGAAAATCCCAAAGTTTTAACTATTACAGGCGTCTTTTTAGTTCTGCTTGCTCTTGTTCCAGGACTGCCATTTTTCCCCTTTGCCTCAATAGGTGTCTTTTTACTCTATATCGCTTATTTAATGAGAAAAACTGCCAAGGATGCAATAGATGTAGAAGAAATTGATGAAATAGAAGCAGAAGTAGAAGAAAGCAAGAGACCAGAAAATGTTTACAATCTTCTAAATGTTGACACCCTGGAACTGGAACTTGGCTATGGTTTGATTCCTATGGTTGATACCAATCAAGGAGGAGATTTATTAGACCGGGTTATTCTTATCAGAAGACAGATTGCAATAGAACTGGGGATTGTTGTTCCTCCTGTAAGAATCAGAGACAATATGCAGCTTGAACCAAATAAATATTTAATAAAACTTAAAGGAGTTGTAATGGCTACCGGTGAGCTTATGCTGGACCGGCTTTTGGCTATGAACCCTGGTGAGGAACTTTTGATATCAGGAATACAAACAATTGAGCCAGCCTTTGGCCTTCCTGCTATCTGGATTGAAGAGGAGGATCAGGAGGAAGCTGAAATTGCAGGTTGCACAGTTGTAGATCCACCTTCAGTTCTTTCCACACATTTGACAGAGTTTATAAAAAGCCATGCAACTGAAATTATTTCCAGGCAGGACGTACAAAATATTATTAATCATGTTAAAGAAACAGCTCCATCTGTTGTAGATGAAGTTATCCCAAGACTTCTTTCTTTAAGTGAGGTACACAGGATTATTATTAATCTTCTTAATGAAAGGGTACCAGTAAGGGACATGGTTACAATTTTTGAAGCTATTGGAGATTATTCGGGAATAACCAAAGATTTGGATATTTTAACTGAGTACGTCAGACAGGCCATTTCCAGACAAATTATTAATACCTATTTAGAAAATGATACTCTTAATGTTCTAACCCTCTCTCCGGAGACTGAGAGCCTTATCAGAAACAGTCTACAAGAAACAGACAGTGGAAACTACCTGGCCCTGGAGCCCAAGGATATCCAATTGATTGCTGAAAGTATTTCTGAGGCAGTTGAAAGATTGTCAATTATGGGTTTACAACCAGTGATTTTAACTCCACCTATAATAAGACTCTATTTCAGAAGGCTTATTGAGAGAAATTTTCCCGCAGTTCCGGTACTTTCCTATAATGAGATACCACAAAATGTTAATATAGAAGTTGTAGGGACGGTGACAATTCGCTAATGAAGGTTAAAAAGTTTACAGGAAAAAACATTCAAGAAATATATCAAAATATAAAGCTGGACATGGGCAATGATGCTGTAATTTTGCATACAAAAAAACAAAAAAAAGGTGGCTTTTTAGGTTTTTTTGCTAAAGAAGTCTATGAAGTAACAGCTGCTGTTGAAGAATTTAATTATGATGACCAGCTTTCCTTAAATCAGGAAAAAGAAGAAAGAAAAAATGAAATCATTCCTGAAATCTTAAATCGCCAGTTAATTAAAACAGAAATAGAAGAGGAGTTAGCAGAAGAGGAAGAAAAAGAAAAACTGGAAGAAAAAAAGACCGATAGCACAGAACTTATAGAAATGCAGAAAAAAATGGATGAAATGATGGAACTCTTGGAAAGCAGGCAAACAAGTTTTAAAGGAGAATTTAAAAAAATATACGATTATCTGCTTGAAGAAGAGACAGAAGCCAGAATAGCTGGAAAAATTGTTAAAAAAATTGAAAAGAAATATTTCGAGGGTGGAGGCCAGGATGATCCTTATGACCTTTTAAAGGATGAAATTTTTAGAATCATAAAAAAACCTCAGCCACTTGATGATAAAATAAAGAACAAACAAAAAGTAGTAGCTCTTGTTGGCCCTACTGGAGTTGGCAAAACGACAACAATTGCAAAACTTGCAGCCAATTACACTATTAAGGATAAAAAAAAGGTATCTTTATTAACTGTAGATACTTACAGAATAGCTGCTGTAGAACAATTAAAGACGGTTGGTGATATTATAGGGGTTCCGGTGGAAGTAGTCTTTACCCCACAGAATTTAAAAAATGCTATCCAGGAAAATTCTGATAAGGATTTTATTTTTATCGATACAGCAGGCAGGAGCCATAAAAATACCATGCAGATGTCTGAAATAAAGGCTTTTTTAGATGCTGCTCAGGCAGATGACACTTTCTTGGTTTTAAGCTCAGGCACCAAATATAAAGATATGCTTGATATAATAGAAAAATATCAACCTTTAAATATTAAAAAAATTATTTTTACAAAACTTGATGAAACTAGTAATTTTGGTGCAATTTTAAATATTGCTGATAAAACAAAAAAACGCCTGAGTTATTTTACAGTCGGGCAAAGCGTCCCAGATGATATAGAAATCGCAGACCAGGAGAAATACTACAGCTTTTTGATGGGAGGTTTAGATCATGAGCAGCAATAAACAACTAGACCGCCTAAGAATTATGGCAGAAAATTTAAAGGATGACTTAGAGAAAAAAATTGAAGGTAAAGAATCGCAAACAAAAATTATAACAATCGCTTCTGGTAAAGGTGGGGTTGGCAAAACAAACTTCACCCTTAACCTGGGTATAGCCCTGGCAGAATTTGGCAAGAAGGTTCTTATCCTGGATGCAGATCTTGGCCTGGCCAATATTGATGTTCTTTTGGGGGCGGCCCCTAAATTTAACCTTTCCCATGTAATTGCTGGTAACAAAGAAATCCAGGAAATTATAATTAAAGGTCCAAATAATATTGATATTATCCCAGGTGGCTCTGGAGTTTTTGAACTGGCTCAACTCTCAGAAGAGGAGCTAAATGACTTTTTGAGCCATTTAGGACAAATAGATAAAAATTATGATTTTCTTTTAATTGATACTGGGGCAGGACTCAGCAAAACAGTTTTGAGCTTTTCTCTGGCTGCAGATGAGGTTTTTGTAATAACTCTGCCCGAACCAACTTCTTTAACAGATGCATATGGCTTGATTAAAACGATTAGCAAACACAGATATTTGGGTAAAATAAAATTGATTGTTAATAAAAGCACCTCCAGAGAAGAGGGCGAAATAACCGGCAAAAAAATTCAAATAGTTGTACAAAGATTTTTAAAAGACTGTGATTTAGAAATCCTGGGCTTTATTAGTGATGATAGATCAGTTATAGATGCAGTTAAGAGACAGGAACCTTTTATAATTTCCCACCCTGATTCAAGAGCAGCAGCCGATATTTACAGCATAGCTGCAGAAATTCTCAATATAAAACATGAGAAAAAAGCCAATAAGGGTTTAAGGGATTACTTCTCAAAAATTTCTTCTTTATTAAGAGGGTAAAATAATATTGCTAAAGAAAGAGGGCTAATAATGGAGAAAATAAAAGTATTGGTAGTAGATGATTCTTCTTTTATGAGAAAAATTATTAAAGATATTCTTGAAAGTGATCCAGAAATTAGTGTGATTGATACTGCAAGGAATGGTAAAGAAGCTCTTCTTAAAATAGAAGAATTAAAACCAGATCTTGTAACCCTGGACGTTGAAATGCCAGTTATGGATGGTCTTACAGCTCTGGGGGAGATAATGAAAAAAAATCCCATACCAGTTGTTATGGTAAGCAGCTTAACCAGTGAGGGGGCAGATACAACCTTACAGGCCCTGGAATTAGGGGCAGTTGAGTTTATAGCAAAACCCGGGGGATCCATCTCCCTTAAAATGGAGGATGTTAGAGAGCAAATTATTGAAAAAGTTAAAATTGCCAGCAAATCCCGGCCCAAAAGAGTATCGGTTAGGGCTCTCCCTCTTGTTGACCATAAAAGCCAAATCCAGGCACCGGTACCAGTAAAAACAGAAAGTCCTAAAAAAGATTTACCCTGGCCAGTAATTTTAATAGGAACATCAACAGGCGGACCAAGGGCTCTGCATACTGTTATGAGCCAGCTTCATGAAGATATAAAAGCACCGGTCCTTATTGTTCAGCACATGCCAGCTACTTTTACCAAATCTTTGGCTATGAGACTGGACTCTGTGTCAAAGTTTTCTGTAAAAGAGGCTGAAGATGGAGATATATTAATGCCAGGACATGCTTATTTGGCTCCAGGAGGCCTGCAAATGGGAATTGTTCAAAGTGGCAGTCAATTAAAAATTAAGCTTACCGATGATCCTTTGGTTAATGGTCATCGTCCATCAGTCGATTATTTGTATAATTCTTTTGCAAATTATAATTTTTCCAGGATAATAGGAGTAATTATGACTGGAATGGGGTACGATGGAAGGGACGGCATGTTACGCCTTTACAAACAAGGGGCAATTACCATTGCTGAATCAGAAGAAACTTGTGTTGTCTATGGCATGCCCAAGGCTGCAGTTGAAGCTAAGGCAGTTTCTGTTAAGACAGCTCTTGATAATATTGCTTTAGAAATAAGAAGTGCATATAAGATTCTTACAAAATAGGAGGGATAAATGTGGAAGAATTACAAATAGTAGGTTTTATGCTTGGGGAAGAAGAATACGCGGTTGATATCTTGTCTGTAAATGAAATTTTAAAAATGACACCCATAACCAGAGTTCCTAAAGCAAATGAGTTTGTAAGAGGAGTTATTAACTTAAGAGGGAATGTTGTTCCCATTATTAATCTAAGGAAAAAATTTAAGGGCGAGGAAAAGGCTGTAGATGATACTACAAGAATAATCATTTTGACAATTGATGATAATCGCTTTGGTATAATTGTCGATAATGTGACTGAAGTTATCAGGATCAATACAGAAGATATTGAGGAGCCAAATTTAATTGATTCTCTTGATAAAAAATATGTTGAGGGAGTAGGAAAATATGATGGTCGTTTACTTATACTCTTAAAACTTGAGCAAATCCTTACAATTGTTGAAGCCAATGAAGAAAAAGGAGACTAGGAAGAAATAATGAAATTTGAAGATCTTAATCCTATGCAGATAGATGCTCTAAAGGAAATAGGTAATATAGGTGCTGGCAATGCTGCTACAGCCCTGTCCACGCTTTTAAATAAAAGGATTGATATGTCAGTCCCGGAAATAGGCATCATGCCCTTTAATGAAGTAGTTGAAATTATGGGTGGTGCTGATTCTTTGGTGGCTGGAGGTTATCTGGAAGTAAAGGGAGATGCTCCTATGAGTATTCTGTTTGCTGTACCAGAACAAAGTGTGTCCCTTTTTATGAAAATTCTTCTTGGCAGAGAAGTTCATGGAATTGATGATTTTGATGACATGACAGCATCTGTAATTAAAGAAGTTACAAATATATTAGCTGGGTCATACCTAAATTCACTGGGGATGTTTACTAATCTGCTCTTTGAAGCAACAGTTCCCGCACTTGCTTACGATATGTCTGGCGCTATAATCGGTAACGTTTTACAGCTTTATGGTGAAGTAAGTGATTATTCATTTGTTATAGAAAGCGTTTTCTTAGAAGAGGAAGTAGAGGTAAAAGGCCACTTTTTCTTGCTCCCTGAGCCAGAATCTTTACAAATAATTTTAGAGAGACTGGGAGTTTCTTAAAAAATGATTCAACACAAGGTAGGAATAGCCGAAGCTGCAGTTTGCGGCAAGGAAGACTCTATTATAACCATTGGCCTGGGTTCTTGCGTAGGAGTCTGCCTCTATGATTCGGCTAGACAGGTTGCTGGCATGGTTCACGTCATGCTACCTGACAGCACAAATACAAAAAATAACAGCAACAGATACAAGTTTGCAGACACAGGAATTGCAGATTTGATAGATAATATGGAAAAAAATGGGGCTGCCAAGACAAGAATGACAGCCAAGATAGCTGGGGGAGCACAAATGTTTACCTCTTCCAATGCCTCAGATATAATGAAAATTGGAGAAAGAAATGTTGAAGCAGTAAAAAAACAGCTGGACCTTCATAAAATAAGGATTATAGCTGATGATACCGGGGAGAATTTTGGCAGGACAATAGAACTTTTTGCCAGTGATGGCAGTTTAACCGTAAAATCAATAAAATATGGAAAAAAGGTAATTTAAGATGGATGACATAAATAAGCTATGGGAAAATTACAGCAAGAAAAAAACAAATACAACCAGAGACCAGTTAATAATCAATTATGCTTCCCTGGTAAAAACCCATGCTTATAGAATCTATCAAAGTTTGCCCAGCCAGGTTGATTTTGATGATCTGATTTCCTATGGAACCTTTGGCCTTATTGACGCCATTGTTAAATTTGATCCTGGTAAAAATGTTGTTTTTGAAGCCTATGCTTCATTAAGAATAAGAGGGGCTATTTACGATGGTTTAAGGAAAATGGATTGGGCTCCTCAATCTTTGAGAAGAAAAGCAAAAAAGATGGAAAGAGCCTATCAGACCCTTTTAGAAGAAAAAGGGAGAGAGCCAGAAGATCATGAAGTAGCTTCTTTTCTTGAAATGGATATGGAAACTTATCAAAAAGGCCTAAATGATGCGGCCTCTTTAACGATATACTCTTTAGAAAATTCACTGGATACTGGTAATGATGATAATTTCACTTTGAAAGATTTTCTGGCTGATAAGGATGAAGATGGTCCCCAGGCAGTTTTAGAAAGAAGTGAACTTAAGACAATTCTTTTAAATAAAATTAAAGAACTGAATGAAAAGGAAAAAATGGTAATTACATTAATTTATTTTGAGGAAGTGACTACCAAGGAAGTAGCGCAAATTCTTGAACTTTCAGAGGGAAGAATATCACAGATACATAAAAAAGCGATTACAAAATTAAAAGGTGCACTCCAAAGTTATATGAGTTAGGAGAATAAAAAAATGTCAAAACTTTATGAGTGGCTTTATGATGGTGATATGATATCTGTTCAAAAAACGCAGAGTGTAAATGACACAAATGAACTGATAGGCTTTTTTACCAGAGAAGTAAAGCTAAGAAACATAAAACTTGATTCCATGGCAATCGCTAAATGGGCTGATGGTTCAATCGTTGAATTACAAATAGGCCCCAAAGAAAAAGTTGATACTTCCCCTAAGGTAGAAGTAACTTACAATCAAAAGATGACCCAGGCTTTTGTAACAACATATCCAGATATTATTACGGGTCATTTTCCTTCAGTTGAACTTATTAATTCTGAAATCAATAAACAAGGAATAAGCCATGGGATAATTGAGGTAAATTTAATAAGAATAAGAAATATACAAGAAAAATTTACCGATGAACTGATTGCTGAAACTAAAGATGCTGTTAATGGTAAAGATGCTGAGATTGTTTATCTTGTAAAGGCGCAAGGGGCAGTAAAACCTAAAATTTTGGAAGATGGGTCGACAGATTATTACAATACCAGTGTAATTGAAAACGTAAAAAAGAACCAAGTTCTTATCGAAAAAATTCCACCTACTGCCGGGCAGCCTGGCATTACTGTTAAGGGCAAAGCTCTTCATGCCATGAACGGAAAAAACAAAAAACTTCCACCAGGCAAAAATGTTGAGCATTCTTCTGATGGTCTTAAAGCCTTTGCAACAATTGATGGCATGCTTTCTATGGCCAGAAACAGGATTTCTATTTTGCCTGTTTTTGAAGTAAATGGTGATGTTGATTTTTCAACTGGAAATATTGAATTTTTAGGTAACGTAATCGTCAAAGGAAATTTAAAGAATGGTTTTCATATTAAATCAGGTGGTAATGTTCATATATATGGAATTATTGAAGGCGGTTCCATTGAAGCTGATGGAAGTGTCTTTGTTCAGACAGGTATAAGAGGGCTGAAAAAATCAAGAATATTTGCCAAGGGTTCTGTAACAACTAAATTTATTGAAAATGCCTTTGTTAGAGCTAATTTGGATGTCTTGGTTGATGAGGCAATTATGCATTGTGAAACAATTGCCGGTAACTCAGTCGTTCTTAATAAAAACAAAGGTCTCTTGGTTGGTGGAATTACAAGAGCTGCCTTATTTATAAAATGCAAAAATATTGGTAACTCAATGGCAACTAAAACTGAAGTAGAATTGGGGATTGACCCAGCTTTGAAGGATGAATATCTTGAAGTTTCAGCCAGGTATGAAGAAGTAAAAGATATTATAAAAAAATCCAAACAAGGCATTAAGATTCTACAAGAAGCTAAAGAGAAGGCAGGCGAACTTCCACTTCCCAAGGAGAAAATGCTTGGAGATTTATTAACTAACCTTAAAAATGCCATGGAAAAAGAAGAAGAACTAAGAATAGAAGTTTCTGAATTTAGCAACAAATTAAGTGAATTAAAGGATGCTTTTCTTGATGTTGAAGAAAGCCTTAACCCAGGTGTGGAAGTAAGAATTGGAGAATATGCAAAAAGGTTCACTAATCCCAATTATAAGGTGAGAGTTTTATTGACTCATGGTGATATTGTTCTTTCTCCACTTATATAGTCTGGAGGTGGCAAGATGTCTGTAAGGCCGATAGAATTTCAGGTATCTATTCCTAAAGCTTTTGAAGCCAGCAGGGAACAACAGAACTTATTGAGAAGAAATGATATGGAAAGTATGCAGAATAATATAAGTCATAATGAGACGCTGGCAAAAAAAATGTCCACAGTAACTGACCTGGAAAAAACAGATAAACAAAAATTGCAAAATGATCAGGAAGGAAACAAGGACCAAACCCATGATAAAGGACAAAAGAAAAAAGAAGAAAAGGGAGAAAAAGAAGAAGAAAATTATTGCTTTGCTCCTGGAAAACTGGATATAAAAATATAAAAGGACTATTAAAAGAACTATTGATTTAATAGTCCTTTTGTGATATTATCTTGAGTGGTGTTAAAACGCACGTTTTTGGATTATAGCCCCGTTGCTCCTTGTGAGTAGGGTTATAAGCAGAAGAAAACGGAGGAAAAAAACGAGAGGAGGTGCCCGAATGGCAGTAGTAACTATGAAGCAATTATTAGAAGCTGGCGTACATTTCGGTCATCAAACAAGAAGATGGAACCCAAAGATGAATAAGTATATCTTTGGAGCAAGAAATGGTATTTACATCATAGATTTGCAAAAAACTATGAAAAAAATTGAAGAAGCCTATGACTTTCTAAGAGGTGTTGCTCAAGAAGGTAAACCTGTTATTTTTATAGGCACAAAGAAACAAGCTCAAAACACAATTAAAGACGAAGCACTCAGATGTGGAGAATATTTTGTAAATGAGCGTTGGTTGGGTGGTATGCTTACCAACTACAAAACAATCAAGAAGAGAATTGACAGACTGTTTGAACTTGAAAGAATGATGGAAGATGGTACTATGGATCTTCTGCCTAAAAAGGAAGTTTTCCAATTAGAAAAAGAACATGAAAGACTGGAAAGATTCTTAGGTGGAATCAAAGACATGAAAGGTCTTCCAGGAGCAATTTTTGTAATTGATCCTAAAAAAGAAAGAATAGCTTTACTTGAAGCAAGAAAATTGGGTATTCCTATTATTTCAATTGTTGATACTAACTGTGACCCAGAAGAAGTTGATTATGTAATTCCAGGTAATGATGATGCTATCAGAGCAGTAAACTTAATTACCAGAATCATGGCTAATGCAGTTTTTGAAGGTAAACAAGGTATGGTTAAAGCAGCTGAGGAAGCTCAAGCTGTGGAAGAAGAAATTATTGAAGATACAAGTCAAGATCTTGTAGAAGATGTAATAGAAGAAGAAAATTAAGAATAAGGGGGTTCCATTAGGTTAAGATGCCATTAATGGCGCCCCTTTTTCACTATAGAGGAGGTAATAAGATGACAGTAACTGCAGCAATGGTAAAAGAACTTAGAGAAAAATCTGGCGCAGGTATGATGGACTGCAAAAAAGCCTTGGTCGAAACTAATGGTGATATTGAAAAAGCCATGGAGTATTTGAGAGAAAAAGGATTGGCAGCAGCTCAAAAAAAATCATCAAGAATCGCAGCAGAAGGTATTGTAGAATCTTACATTCACTTGGGTGGTAAGATTGGTGTTCTGGTAGAAGTGAACTGCGAAACAGACTTTGTTGCTAAAACAGATGAATTCAAACAATTGGTAAGAGATATTGCAATGCAAATTGCAGCTTCAAACCCATCTTATATCAGAGTTGAAGAAGTTAATCCTGAAGAGATTGCTAAAGAAAAAGAAATTCTTAAGGCTCAGGCTCTTAATGAAGGAAAGCCTGAACAAGTTGTAGATAAAATGGTAGAAGGCAGAATCAAAAAATACTATCAGGAAATCTGCTTGCTTGAACAAGATTTTGTAAAGGATCCATCCAAGACTGTTAATCAAATGATCACTGAAGCTATCAGTGAAATTGGTGAAAACATCCAAGTCAGAAGATTTACTCGTTATCAAATGGGTGAAGGCCTTGAAAAAAGAGTTGAAGACTTTGCCAGTGAAGTAATGGCTGAAATTAATAAATAAAAAAGAACACTTTGTGTTCTTTTTTTTTAAAATAAAGACCAAGGGGAGTTGAGAATGATTAGTCCAAAATATAAAAGAGTTATAATTAAACTAAGTGGTGAGTCATTAGCAGGAAACCTGGGATATGGTATAAATCAAGATACCCTTTCTTCCTTTGCATCGCAGGTAAGCGAGATTGTCAGCCTGGGCGTAGAAGTTTCTATAGTTGTTGGTGGCGGCAATATCTGGCGGGGTGTTTCCGGAAGCAAGCAAGGCATGGACAGGGCTACTGCAGATTACATGGGTATGTTGGCAACAGTTATAAATTCTCTGGCTCTCCAGGATGCTTTAGAAAATCATGGTGTTTCAACCAGGGTACAGACTGCAATAGAAATGAGGCAAATTGCAGAACCTTATATAAGACGCAGGGCAATAAGACATCTTGAGAAAAAAAGAGTGGTAATTTTTGCTGCCGGCACAGGCAACCCTTATTTTTCAACTGATACAACTGCGGCTCTGAGGGCAGCTGAAATTGAAGCTGAGATAATTCTTATGGCTAAAAAAGTTGATGGCATTTACGAATGCGATCCCCTTATTAATCCATCGGCTAAAAAGTTCGATAAACTGACTTTTATAGATGTAATAAACAAATCTCTGGGTGTTATGGACAGCACCGCTGCGTCCCTTTGTATGGATAACAATATTCCTCTCATTGTTTTTAGTATAATAGAAGAGGGTAATATAAAGAAGGTTATCTTTGGAGAAAAAATTGGTACATACGTAGGAGGTTAAGACAATGGTTGAAGAATTATTACTGGAAACGGAAGAAAAAATGGAGGCTTCAATAAAGGCTTTGCAAAGTGATTATGCTGTTATGAGAGCAGGCCGGGCAACTCCACAAATGATAGACAGGATTTTTGTAGAATATTATGGTGCAGACACACCAATTAATCAATTAGCTAATATTTCTGTTCCTGAGGCAAGGTTACTGGTAATCCAGCCATGGGATAAAAGCTCAATTCCTATGATAGAAAAAGCTATACTAAAATCAGATTTGGGCATTAACCCAACTAGTGATGGTACGGTAATCAGGCTGGCTGTTCCTCAACTTACTAATGAAAGAAGGCAGGAACTGGTAAAACAGTTGAAGAAAATGGCCGAAGATAATAAAATAAGAGTTAGAAATATTCGCAGGGATGCAAATGATAGAATTAAGAAAATGGAAAAAGACAAAGAAATAACTGAAGATCAAAGCAAGGTTTCGGCAGATGATATTCAAAAGTTAACTGACAAATTTATTGCAGAAATAGACAGGATTTTTGAAAACAAAGAAAAAGAAGTAACCGAAATTTAAATCCTATTAATTTATTTAATAAGTATATTAATAAGCCCTCCAGAATGGGGGGCTTATTGGCTATATTGGGGGCGAAAAGGATGCCAGTACATATTGGGATTATAATGGATGGGAATGGCAGATGGGCCCAAAAAAGGGGACTTCCCAGGACTGCTGGCCATAAGGTAGGCATAGAAGCATTAAAAAGAGTTGTTCAGTATTGTGGCGATCATGGGATTGCCTATCTGACAGTTTATGCCTTTTCGACTGAAAACTGGAAAAGGCCCCAGGAAGAAGTATCTATCTTAATGTCATTAATCATCGAATATATAAAAAAAGAATTAGACATCCTTCATAAAAATGGTGTTAAAATTAATCCAATTGGCGAATATGAAAAATTGCCAGAAAAAACAGTAAAAGAAATTCAAAAAGCTGTGGAAAAAACCAAGGATAATTCTAAGCTGGTTCTAAATGTAGCCCTAAATTACGGCAGCAGGGCCGAAATAAGAGAAGGTTTTAAAAAGATAGCCCAAAAAGTTGCAGATGGTCAGATAAGCCCGGAAGATATAGACGATCAAATGATTTCGGCCTCTCTTTACACTGCAAATCAACCAGAACCTGACTTAATAATCAGGCCATCTGGAGAAAAAAGACTTAGCAATTTTCTCCTTTGGCAGGCAGCCTACTCAGAATTGTGGTTTTCAAATGTTCTTTGGCCAGATTTCACAGAAAAAGACCTAGAAGAAGCAATAAATGATTTTAGAAACAGAGACAGAAGATTTGGTGCTCTAAAAAAAGAGAGGAAGAGCTTATGATTACAAGAATAGTTACAGCCCTTGTGGCTTTACCAGCCTTTTTATTCTTACTTTATATGGGTGGCATCTATAGCCAGCTTCTTTTTTTGGCTTTGATAATAGTTGGCATTTATGAACTCTATATGATGACCAATCTTAATGATAACATTTCGCTTTTTCTTCTTTGCCTTTTTTCACTTGTATTGGTCTTTTTAAAAGACTGGGCCTCAACTCCTGAAATTCTCTCACTTTTTCTCCTTGCAAATCTGATATTATATGTTAAAAAATTTTCAGATAATATTGATTCAAATCAAGAAAATCTAAAAAAGTTGCTTAAATCATTTTTTATTTACTTCTATGTAGCCTTTCCTTTTACATACATATTAAAAATTAGAGCTCTTGATGAGGGTTTTTTATATTCCTTTTTTATGTTTTTAATTATCTGGTCCACGGACAGTATGGCATATTTTTCTGGCCGGGCCTTTGGCAGAAACAAACTTTCCCCACTGATAAGCCCTAATAAAACAATAGAAGGCTCAATAGGAGGATCTTTATCGGCCTTGTTTATAGCTCTTTTATTCAACAAAGAATTTGCACTTTTTACGGAGACTCCACTAGTATTATTTGTACTGGCAGTCTTATTATTAACAATTATCTCACAAATTGGTGATCTATTTGAAAGCACCTTAAAAAGACTTTATAATATAAAAGATTCGGGTAAAATCTTTCCCGGGCATGGAGGGGTTTTGGATCGTTTTGACTCCACCCTTTTTACTGCACCCCTATATTATATTTTCATTAAATTTTTTATTTTTTAGATAAGGCAGGGTATAAATGAAAAAAATTGCTATTTTGGGCTCGACAGGTTCAATTGGCCAGCAGAGTCTTCAGGTTATAGATGAATTTCCAGATACCTACAAACTGGGGCTTATTTCTGGCCACAGCAATTATCAAAAGGTCCTGGAACAGGTAATTAAATACAAGCCTGAATATGTTTTTATCAGCCATAAGGAAACTTATGACAAACTCTTAAAAGAGGATTTAGGCATGAGTAAGATCTTTTACTCCTTTTCTGATTTAAAGGCAGTTTTACAATCATACAGGCCTGATATCTGTATTGGTGGTATTTCTGGAGCAGCAGGAATTGGCCCAACTCTGACCTTTTTGGAAGAAGGAATTACAGTGGCTTTGGCCAATAAAGAAACCTTGGTTACAGCCGGATGCCTTGTAAGAGAGGTAATTGAAAAGAGTAGAGCAAAACTTATTACCGTAGACAGTGAACATTCAGCAATTATGCAGTGTATGGAAGATACCAAGGCAAGTAAAAGGATTCTTCTTACTGCTTCAGGCGGACCCTTTAGACTCTTTAATGAAGAAGAGCTAAAAAACGTTACCCCTGAAGATGCTCTTAAGCATCCAACCTGGAATATGGGCAAAAAAATTACTATAGATTCAGCCACATTAATGAATAAAGGCCTTGAAGTTATAGAAGCCAACTGGCTTTTTAACATTCCCTATAAAGATATAGAAGTCGTAATTCATCCTGAGAGTATAGTTCATTCTATGGTAGAATATGGTGACGGGAGTATCCTGGCTCATTTAGGTCCTAAGGATATGAGAATCCCAATTCAATATGCTTTAAGCTGGCCTGAAAGAAAAGATAATACTTTTCCGAAAATAGATTTGACGCAAATTGCCCAGCTTAATTTTTACAAGCCAGATTTCGAAAAATTTCCAGCCTTGAGGCTGGCCTATGAAGCCGGTAATGAGGCAGGAAGTATGCCAGCAGTTTTAAATGCTGCTAATGAAGTTGCTGTTGATCTTTTTTTACAGAGGAGAATTTCTTTTATAGATATTCCATCCCTGACAGAAAAAGTTATGAGTCAGCACATGACTCAAAGGAAGTTTGACTTAGAAGAAATACTGGTCATAGATTCCTGGGCCAGAAAAAAAGCTGTAGAATACAGCGAAAAAATCCAGAGGTGATTACTTGCAAACCTTAATAGTTAGTGTTTTAATCTTTGGCTTGATAATAGCAGTTCATGAATTTGGACATTTTGCTGCAGCCAAGGCTTCAGGTATATATGTAGAAGAATTTAGTATTGGCATGGGGCCTAAAGTTTACAGCCATCAGGGCCAGGAAACTCTTTATTCTCTTAGACTCCTCCCTGTTGGCGGTTTTGTTAAAATGGAAGGGGAGTATTATGACCAAGAAGAAGAAAAGGTAACCAGCCCCAGAAATTTTAATAATCAGCCTATACTAAATAGAATTTTTGTTGTAATTGCCGGTGTAATAATGAACTTTATTCTGGCTTTTATCATTTTTGCCATTATTGCTTTTTCAGCAGGCATCCCCAGTGGTTCAACTCAAATTGCCAGTGTGGTTTCAGATTCGCCTGCAGAGAGAGCAGGATTTTTAGCTGGAGATATAATTATTGAGGCTAATGGTAAAAAAATAAATGACAGAAACGACCTTGATACCGTAATTAAAACCAATCCAAACAAAGAAGTTGAATTTAAAGTTGAAAGAGATGGCCAACTGATAAATCTTTATCCCCTTCTTGGCGAAGGTGAAGAAAAATTAGGCTTTTTGGGCATTGCCGGAGATACTTTTTTACTGGAAAAACCGGGGATCTTTGCAGCCTTAAAATATTCATTTAACGAGACGACCAGACTGATGGTTTATATTATCGCCTCATTTAAATTTTTATTTTCCGGCCATATTGGTTTAGATTCCTTCTCAGGTCCTGTTGGAATAATTCAGGTTATAGATGAAACTGCCAAGATAGGTTTTTTACCCCTGCTTTATTTGACCGGCTTTATGTCTGCTAACATAGGTTTTATAAATTTATTGCCTATTCCAGGTTTGGATGGAAGTAAGATTATTTTTCTTGCTTATGAGGGTATAAAGGGAAGTCCAATTGACAGAAAGAAAGAAGGCTTTTTAACCATGCTTGGTTTTGCCTTCCTCTTCGGTTTAATTATTTTAATCACCTATAATGATATCTCCCGCTTTTTTGGGAACTAAAAGAAGGTCATATTATGCTTGAAAGAAGAAAAACAAAAAATATTTTCATCAGGGATCTTGGTGTTGGTTCTGATTATCCAGTGACTATTCAATCTATGACTAATACTGACACAAGGAATACAAAGGCAACCATTGAACAGATAAAGGCTCTGGCTATTGCTGGTTGCCAAATCGTAAGGATTGCTGTGCCTGATTTTGAAGCTGCAGAAAAAACTAAAGAAATAGTTGCCAATTCACCCATACCAGTTATTGCCGATATTCACTTTGACTATAAACTGGCTTTGGAAGCAATAAAAAATGGTATTGATGGCTTAAGAATAAACCCTGGCAACATAGGCAGCAAAGAAAGAATAAAGCTTTTGGTAGATGCTGCAAAAGCTTATAATATTCCAATAAGGATTGGCGTAAATTCTGGCTCAGTAGAAAAAGGAATGCTGGAAAAATATAGTGGGGTCAATGCTCTCTCCCTTACTCAAAGTGCTATGAAACACGTAGAAATACTTGAGGATTTAAATTTTGACCAGATAAAAATATCAGTAAAAGCATCTGATGTTCCTTTGATGATAGAATCCTATCAAATCCTGGCTAAACTGGTGGAATATCCCCTGCACCTGGGGGTAACTGAGGCAGGAAGTATAAATACTGGCATTATAAAAAGTTCTGTTGGTATCGGCAGTTTACTGGCCCAAGGTATAGGAGACACTATAAGAGTATCTCTGACGGGGGACCCTCTAAATGAGATAGGAGTAGCAAGAGATATTTTAAGGGCCTTAAAACTTAAAGAAGAGGGCCTTGAGATTGTTTCTTGCCCTACTTGTGGGCGTTGTCAGGTTGATTTGGAAAAAGTTGTTTTAGAAATAGAAGAGAGAACCCAGAATATAAAAGAAAATATTAAACTTGCGGTCATGGGTTGTGCGGTTAATGGACCAGGAGAGGCCAGAGAGGCTGATCTTGGGATAGCAGGTGGAATAAATGAGGGCCTTCTCTTTAAAAAAGGACAAGTAATACGTAAAATAAGAGAAGAAGATCTGGTTAATGAGATCATGTCAGAATTAGAAAAAATAAGGAGAGAAAAGAATGAGAATCAGTAAATCTTTGCTACCAACTTTGAGAGATGTTCCGGCTGAGGCAGAAATAATCAGTCATCAGCTTCTGATCAGGGGAGGTTTTATCAGAAGAAGTGCAGCTGGGGTATATACATATCTGCCAGCAGGGATGAGAGTTCTTAAAAAAATAGAAGAAATAGTCCGTCAGGAGATGGATAAGGCTGGGGCTCAAGAGGTCCTTTTGCCAATAATTCAGCCTGCCGAGCTTTGGGAAGAATCTGGGCGCTGGGATATTTATGGAGATGAGCTCTTCCGCTTAAAAGACAGGCATAACAGAGACTTTTGCCTGGGGCCAACCCACGAAGAAATTATTACAGATCTTGCCAGAGGCGAGATAAGATCCTATAAGCAATTACCCATGAATCTTTACCAAATACAAAATAAATACAGGGATGAGAGAAGGCCAAGATTTGGTCTTATGAGAGGCCGTGAATTTATCATGAAGGATGCTTATTCTTTTGATAAAGATCTGGCAGGCCTTGATAAATCCTATGATCAAATGTATGAAGCCTATAATAAAATTTTCTCCAGAATGGGCCTAAATTTCAGACCTGTTGAGGCAGATTCTGGCGCCATTGGTGGCGATGATACCCATGAATTTATGGTTCTGGCAGAAAATGGTGAGGCTACTATTGCCTATTGCCAGGAGTGTTCCTATGCTTCCAATACCGAAATTACAGAAGTCGTGACTCCAGTTAAAGAGATTGGACCTGAAAAAGCTTTAGAAAAAGTAGAAACACCTGATAAGAGGACCATTGATGACGTGGCAGAATTCTTGCAAGTTCCACAAGAAATGACCATTAAAACTTTAGTCTATAAGACTGAAGAGGAGACCGTGGTTGTTGTTTTAAGAGGGGACAGGGAACTAAACGAAATTAAGTTGCAAAAAGTATTAAAAACAGATTTTCTGGACAAGGCCGAGGAAGAGGAAATTCAAAGAATTTTCTCCTGCATTCCAGGCTATATTTCTCCTATAGGAATTAAGGGGATAAAGGTTCTTGCTGATAAAGAAGTAGAATATATGGATGATGCGGTTGTAGGTGCTAATGAAGAGGGTTACCACTACCTGCATGCCCATGTAAAAAGAGATTTTCCTGAGGCAATCTTTCATGACCTTAGAGAAGTGACAGAAGAAGATTCCTGTCCGGCTTGTGGTGGCAAACTTTCCTTTGCCAAAGGGATCGAAGTGGGACAAGTTTTCAAACTTGGTTCCAGATATTCTGAGAGCCTAAAGGCCACTTATCTGGATGAGAATGGTAAAGAACAGTTTATGCTAATGGGTTGTTATGGAATTGGTGTTTCCAGGACTATGTCAGCTTGTGTTGAACAAAACTTTGATGACCGAGGCATTATCTGGCCTAAAAACATTGCACCCTGGCAAGTTTTAGTAATTCCTGTTCAGGCCAAAGATCAGGAGCAATTTGAAGCTGCAGAAAAACTATATAAGGACTTGCTTGAAGCTGGAATAGAAGCCGTTTTAGATGACAGGCCGGAAAGAATTGGTGTTAAGTTTAATGATGCTGATTTAATTGGTTATCCTTTGAGAATAACTGTTGGTAAAAAGATTCATGAAGGCATGGTTGAATTTAAAGAAAGAAGCAATGAAAACTCTGAAGACTTAAAAATTGACTTAGTTATAGAAAAAGTAAAGGATTATTTTAAAAATGTATAAAAAACTTCCTCAGGAATTGTTTTCAGAAAATGACCAGAGTCATATTTCTGCATTCTTAAAAGAAATTGATATATGCAAGCTTACTGTTTCCCAGGTTGAAAATACCTGGGAAATATATTTTTTTTCAAAAAGTCCCTTTAGTAAAAAACTTTTAAAAGAAGCTGAAGAATTCCTCTTGCAAAAATTACCCAAAGTTAGTGGAATTAATCTCATGCCCGTAGCTTCTGGACCTTGTCTCTGTGACCAGGAGAGAATGAAAGGAATTTTTTGCAGGCTCCTGGACGATCAGGCACCTGTCTTAAGATCCTGCCTTGAAAAAATAAATGTTGAATATTTAGAAGACGAGGGACTCATAAAAATAATCACAGGTTCTTCCTGGGCCTATAAATATTTAAAAAATAAAAAGGTAAAAGATCTTCTGGAGGAAAGACTGATTCTGACAGAAAAGGAAGATTTTGAGATTGTTTTTGAGCTAAATGAGGATCTTGAAGATCTTTCTGCTGTTGGCAAACTTGAAGATTTTTTCCCGAAGATAGAATTAAATGAAAGCCTTGTGAAGGAAAAGAAACCGGCACAAGATAAAAAAAGAGGGACAAGAAAACTGTCTCTTCATCAGGGGCCAGTTAAAAGTTTGCTTGACTTAAGAGAAGAAGAGAAAAATGTTCTTGTAGAAGGCAGAATCTTTGATATAAGCAGCAGGGAGCTTAAAAACAATAAGCTCCTAATAAACATATTAATAAATGATTCCACCGCATCCTACACCTGTAAAATTATCAGGGATCAAAAAGAAGGACTTTCTATTCTGGATGACCTTAAAAAAGACAATTACTACAAGTTTTCAGGAAATGTGCAGTATGATCAGTTTGCCAGGGAATATATTCTTATGGTCAAAAATTATCTGCAAACTGAGCTCGAAGATAAGAAGGATTTATCTCAGGTTAAGAGGGTTGAACTTCATCTCCATACTAATATGAGCAAAACTGATGCTATGACGCCAGTTGCTGACTATGTTAAAAGAGCTGCCCAATGGGGGCACAAAGCCCTGGCTATAACTGATCATGGTGTAGTTCAGGCTTTTCCTGATGCTTTTTTTGCTGGCCAAAAATATGGAGTTAAAATTATTTATGGAGTAGAAGCCTACGCCTTAAGAGATAATAAAAGCTATCATTTTATTATCCTGGTTAAGAATAGAAAAGGTTTAAAGAATCTCTATCATTTAATTTCAGAGTCGCAGCTAAAACACTATAAAAAAGTTCCCAGGATTCCTTTTGAACTCCTGGAGGAGTACAGGGATGGTTTAATTTATGGATCAGCCTGTGAAGCTGGCCAATTGATAAGATCCATAATTGATCAAAAAGATGAAGAAGAATTAAAAGAAATCGCATCATTTTATGATTTTTTGGAAATACAGCCCCTGGGCAACAATGAATTTATGATCAGAAATGGAATAGTAAAATCCTTAAAGGATATAGAAAACATAAATAAGAAGGTTCTGGAAATTGGCCATGAACTCGAGCTGCCGGTTATTGCTACCGGTGACGTTCACTTTTTAAACCCAGAGGATGAAATTTACAGAAGAATTATCCAGGCCGGCCAGGGTTATCAGGATTCTGATAATCAACCGCCCCTTTTTTACAGGACAACAGAAGAGATGCTGGCAGAATTTGCCTATCTGGGCGAAAATAAAGCCTATGAGGTTGTGGTAGAGAATACCAATAAAATTGCAGATCTAATTGAAGAAATAAGGCCAATACCTGACAGGCTTCATACCCCGGAAATTGAAGGGGCAGATTTAGAAATTCGTCAAATGACTTTTGCAGGCGCCCACAGCATCTACGGCGAAAAGCTTCCAGAAATAGTGGCTAAAAGAATTGATAAAGAATTAAATTCAATTATTAATAATGGCTATGCTGTTTTGTATCTGATAGCGCAAAAGCTGGTTAAAAAATCAAATGATGATGGTTATTTGGTTGGGTCAAGGGGGTCTGTTGGCTCCTCATTGGTAGCTACCTTCACAGGTATAACAGAGGTTAATCCCTTGCCAGCCCATTATATTTGTCCTTCTTGCTACTTTAGTGAATTCTTTGATAGTTCTCAGTATGGTTCTGGAGCAGACCTGCCAGAAAAAACCTGTCCTTCTTGTGGCAGCCAATTAAATAAAAATGGATTTGATATTCCATTTGAAGTTTTCCTTGGCTTTGAAGGAGACAAGGTACCAGATATAGATTTGAACTTTTCAGGTGAATATCAGGCCAGTGCCCACAAATATGTTGAAGAAATTTTTGGCTCAGATCATGTTTTCAGAGCTGGCACAATTTCAACAATTGCAGAAAGAACTGCCTTCGGTTATGTGAAAAACTACTTAGATGAAAGAAACATTTACTATAATTCTGCTGAATTAAACAGATTAATAAAAGGTTGCAGTGGGGTTAAAAGGACAACAGGTCAGCACCCTGGTGGCTTGATTGTCGTACCTACAAGTAAAGAAGCATCTGATTTTACTCCCCTGCAAAGGCCGGCAGAAATGGTTGATTCAGAGATAATAACCACTCACTTTGATTTCCATTCTTTACATGACTATTTAATCAAGCTTGATATACTGGGCCATGATGACCCAACAGTAATCAAAATGCTTGAGGACATTACAGGAGTTAGGGCCATGGAAATCTCTTTAGATGATCCGGACGTAATGGAGCTTTTCTCGACCAAACAAACTTTGGGCGTTCCTGAATTTGGAACCAGGTTTGTTCGCCAGATGCTTGATGATACCAAGCCAGAAAAATTTTCTGATTTAGTTCGTATTAGTGGATTTTCTCATGGAACTGATGTATGGCTTAACAATGCTCAAGATCTGATTAGGAACAAGGTATGCAGCCTTTCTGAAGCTATTTCTGCCAGAGATGACATTATGATTTATTTGATAAATAAGGGAATGGATCCTCTTATGTCCTTTAAAATAATGGAAGATGTGAGAAAAGGTAAAGGACTCAAGGAAGAATATGAAGAAGCAATGAAGGAACATAAAGTTCCTGCCTGGTATATTGACTCTTGTAACAAAATAAAATATATGTTCCCTAAAGCTCACGCAGTTGCCTATGTAATGATGGCCTTTAGGATTGCCTATTTTAAAATTCACCATCCTTTAGCTTTTTATGCTACATATTTTACGGTCAGATCATCAGAATTTGATGCAGAAATTGCTATCAAAGGACAGGATGGGGTTGAAGGAGAAATAAAAAGAATCAATGCTTTAGGCAATCAGGCTACACCAAAAGAAGCAAAATCTCTTACAATTTTAGAAGTTATTTTAGAAATGTATCAAAGAGGTTTTTCCTTCCAGAATATTTCTTTAGAAAAATCATCGGCCAGGGAATTTCTTATAGAAGGCCAACAATTAATTCTGCCTTTTTCATCTTTGCCCGGCATTGGTCAAACAGCGGCTCTAAATATAGAAAATGAAATTAAAGATAAAGAATTTAAATCGATAGAAGATTTTCGTAACAGAACCAAGGTAAGTAAAACTGTTATTGATGCGCTGGTTGCCCATGGCACTTTTGCCGGAGTTCCAGAAAATAATCAATTGTCATTTTTTGCTTAATTGTTATATAATAATAAAAAGATTTTTATAAATACTATAACAAGAAAATGGAGGGAGTTTAATGGAAGTTCGGCTGGATTTGAAAAAAGAACTTAAAGAAAAACCCCAGGGTGAATTATCTTTTGGTTCTTATTTTACAGACCACATGTTTGTCATGGACTACACAGAAGGTAGAGGTTGGCACGATCCGGTTATTATGCCCTATAAGCCTTTAGAATTTGACCCGGCTTGCTGTACCCTTCATTATGGTCAGGGGATTTTTGAAGGAATGAAAGCCTACTACAAAGAAAATGGTAAAATTAATCTTTTCAGGCCCATGGAAAACTTTAAACGTTTGAACAGGTCTGCGGAAAAAGTTTGCATCCCTGAGCAGGATCCTGACTTTGCCTTAGAAGCTCTTATAAAATTGCTTAAAATTGATAAAGACTGGGTTCCTAAAAAAGACGGAGAATCTCTTTATATAAGACCTTTCATTATCGGCAGCGAAGCCTTTCTTGGTCTTAATCCTTCTAAAAACTATAAATTTTTAATTATTTGCTCACCGGTAGGAGCTTATTATCCTGAAGGCCTTAAACCTATTAAAATTATGGTTGAGGAAGAACATGTCAGGGCAGTAATTGGTGGTCTGGGTGAAGCTAAAACAATGGCCAACTATGCAGCCAGCCTTATGGCAGGTGAAAAAGCAAAAAAACTGGGATACACTCAGGTCCTTTGGTTAGATGGTGTTGAGAGAAAGTATGTTGAAGAAGTTGGAACCATGAATATCTTCTTTAAAATAAATGGTAAAGTGGTAACACCAGCACTTCAAGGAAGCATCCTGGCTGGTATCACCAGAAATTCCGTCATTCAGATTCTAAAAAAATGGGGTTATGAGGTAGAAGAAAGAAAAATTTCTATTGATGAGCTAATTGAAGAGGGAGAAAAAGGCGGTCTGGAAGAAATTTTTGGTACAGGCACAGCTGCTGTTATTTCCCCTGTTTCGGAATTAAAATACAAAGATAAAATTATAAAAGTTAATGATTATACAGAAGAAAGTTTAGCTATGAAAGTATATAAATATATCACCGATTTACAATATGGTAAAATTGATGATGAATTTGGCTGGACATTAGAAATTTAAGAAAAAGAGCCAGGAATCCTGGCTCTTTTGTAATTTAAAAGGAGCAGATAAAGATGATAAATAAAGAAAGATTAGTAAAAACTTTTATTGAGCTTTGTTCAATTGACTCTGAATCAGGTGACGAAAGAAGGCTGGCAGACTACCTGATTAATCATCTCAAGGAACTTGATATTGAAGTTATGGAAGATGATGCAGGTCAAAAAACAGGAGGAAATGCGGGTAATCTTTACTTTGAACTTGAAGGCAAGAAGCCAGGACGGATATTTTTTTCAGCCCATATGGATACTGTTGTGCCTGGAAAAGATGTAAAGCCTATTGAAGATGAAGAAAAGATATCCTCATCTGGCAACAGTGTTTTAGGAGCTGATGACAAGGCTGGTATAGCTGTAATTTTGGAGCTGATTAAATATATAAAAGAAAATCAGCTGGAAACAGAAACCTTGGTTTTTGTTTTTTCAGTATCAGAGGAAACAGGACTTCTTGGTGCTAAAAACCTCGGTTTTGAATTAAAGGCTGATTATGGCTATATCTTGGACTCCAGCACTGAGCCTGGTGATATTGTTAAGCAGGCCCCCATTCACTATACCTATGAAGTCCTATTTAAGGGTTTGGCTGCTCACGCTGGTATTTCTCCTGAAAAAGGGATTAATGCTATTAAGGTTGCTGCTAAAGCAATAGACAGGGCTCCCAGCGGAAGAATGAACCCTCAAACTACTGCTAATATAGCTATTATCTCTGGTGGTGCAGCTACCAATATTGTTCCTGAGGAAGTAAAGGTTAGGGGAGAAGTCAGAAGCTTTAATAGAGAAGAAGCTTTGAGTCTCTTAGAAGAAACAAGGGACATTTTCCTAAAAACAGCACAAGAAATGGGGACAGAAGCATTTTTTGACGGAAAAATGGAATATGATACTTTTAATATAGATGAGTCAGAAGAAGTAATTAGCAGGGCTAAAAGAGCCATTGAAAAGGCCGGCTTAAAAGCCCAGGCTTTGTCAGCTGGCGGGGGCTCAGATGCAAATATTTATAATCAAAAAGATTTCTCTTCTGTTATTTTAGGCTTGGGTTATAAAAAGATTCACACCAAAGAAGAATACATGCTTAAGAAAGATCTTTACTCCGTTATGGAGATTGTTATCAATATAATAAAAAATTGTTAAGATTCTATAAATTTCCTCTTGTTGGAACAGAGGATGATAGCTATAATCTTCTATAAAAGGAGGGATATTTTTTGGAATTAATAGCAATGATTAATGGTAAGTTGAATGGAATGGTCTGGGGCCCCCCAATGCTTGTCTTAATAGTAGGAACAGGTATCCTGCTGACATTAAGACTTAGAGGTCTTCAGTTTTCCAATTTAATTTACGCTCATAAGATGATTTTTAAGAAAAACGAAGGTGCAGAAGGAGATATCTCCAACTATCAAGCCCTTACAACAGCCCTGGCTGCCACAATTGGAACTGGTAATATAGCCGGGGTGGCAACAGCTATTGCTTCTGGTGGACCTGGTGCAGTTTTTTGGATGTGGGTAACAGGTCTAGTGGGTATGGCAACAAAATATGCCGAAGCAGTTCTTGCTGTTAAATACAGAACCAAAGATCATAAAGGTGAAATGGCAGGGGGCCCTATGTACTACATAGAAAAAGGCCTTGGCTTAAAATGGCTGGCTGTTCTTTTTGCTTTCTTTGGGGCTGTAGCAGCTTTTGGTATAGGAAATATGGTTCAGGCTAACTCTGTTGCCGACGCTATTTTCACAACTTTTGGTGTTCCTCACTGGCAGACAGGACTTGTTCTTGTTGTTTTCACAGCCATTGTTTTATTAGGTGGAATAAAAAGTATAGGTAAAGTAACAGCTCTTTTGGTTCCTGTAATGGCAGTTTTTTATCTTCTAGGTGGTTCAATAGTAATTTATAAAAATGCAGCCATGGTACCAGCTGCTTTTTCAGCAATATTTTCGGATGCTTTTACTGGTAACGCTATTGCTGGTGGTGCTTTAGGTACAGTTATTAAATATGGGGTAGCCAGAGGGGTTTTCTCAAACGAAGCTGGTCTTGGTTCTGCTCCAATTGCAGCAGCAGCAGCTCAAACTGATCACCCTGTCAGGCAGGCACTGGCTTCTATGACTCAAACTTTCATTGACACCCTGATAGTATGTTCTTTTACGGCCTTATCTATTCTTACATCTGGTGTCCTTGGACAAATAAACCCTGCTACTGGTTCAGCCTATACTGGTGCAGCCTTGACAACTATGGCTTTTAATTCTTCCATTCCTGGAATTGGCGGAGTTATTGTTGCAGTAGGGATTATATTCTTCGCATATTCAACTATTTTAGGCTGGTCCTATTATGGTGAAAAATGTCTTGCCTACTTGGTTGGAGAAAAAGGAATTATAATCTACAGGGTAACTTTTGTTCTGTTCATTATGGTAGGCGCTCTTAGTGGTCTCCAGTTTATCTGGGATTTGGCAGATACAATGAATGGTCTTATGGCTATACCTAACTTAATTGGTTTGGTTGGTTTAAGTGGTATAGTTGTTAAAGAAACAAAAGATTATATGGAAAATATAAAAGCTAAGGAAGAGGCCTGATTCACCTTCTCAGGCAAATTTGACAAAAGTGCAATAAAAATATAAAATATTTTTTGCATAGTTAGTAAAAAAGGTGTGAATTATGAAAGAATCTAAAAAGTATATCTTTGTGCTTCTTATCATGTTACTGGTTTTTGCAGCCGGTTGTTCAGATAAAAATACTTTGGATAAAGATAAACTAGATACAATCATTGATAATTATGTCAAAGAAACAAATATTGCTATTGCAAATAATGATATTAAAAAGGCCAGAAAAGTTTGGAGTGAGTTGACCGAACTAAGTATAAGAGCTAAGGACTACAGTGAATTATCAGAATCAGTAGAAAAATTATCTACTAACTATGTTATGCTCATTACTTATTTTGAAACTAATGAAGAACAGCAATTGGCCAATTTCCGCAAAGATTTTGACGATTCTCTTAATCAACTAAAAGATATTATTGAATCTTTATCATGAAACATTAAAAAGAAGGCTGAAAAGCCTTTTTTTTTGTAAAAATCTAATTTTAAAAGGTGGTTTTAAAATGGCTGGTCACTCAAAATGGGCTACAACCAAACATAAAAAAGCAAAGATAGATGGAGCAAGAGGAAAAATATTCACAAAAATATCTAAAGAAATTATGGTAGCAGCAAAATTAGGCGGGGATAATCCTGATGGAAATTTTCGCCTTAGAATAGCTATAGATAAAGCAAGAGAAAACAATATGCCAAATGACAATATAAAAAGAGCTATCCAGAAGGGTGCAGGTGGTATGGATGGCGAGAATTATGACGAAATGATCTACGAAGGTTATGGCCCGGCTGGTACAGCAATTATTCTGGAATTAATGACCAATAATCGTAACAGAACTGCTGGTGATATCAGGCATATTTTTGATAAAAATGGTGGCAACCTTGGTGAAACTGGTTGTGTTGGCTGGATGTTCAAAAGAATGGGCTATATCGAAATTGAAAAAGATAAAATCTCAATGGATGAAGAAGAATTTACCTTATACGCCATAGAAAAAGGTGTAGACGATATTATTGTTAAAGAAGATATCTATGAACTTTATGTTGAGATGGATTTCTTTGAGGAAGTCCGTAAAGAACTTTTAAATGATAAAATAGAGATTTCTGAAGCCTCTCTTTCAATGGTTCCTGAAAATAACGTTATAGTTGATGATATCGAACAAGCGAAAAAAGTTATCAAACTTTTGGAGAGCCTGGAAGATCATGATGACGTGCAAAACTTATATTCAAATGTTGAAATTCCAGAAGAAATTCTCCAGGCTTTAGAATAAATCCTTTGCCTAATTCTTTCTTTTAGGTAATAATATAAGAAAGGATGTTCGAAGGAAGGTATTTATGAGAATTTTAGGAATTGACCCGGGGACTGCTACAACAGGTTATGGTATCATCGATAAAAATGGCAATAAATTACTTCCACTTAAGTATGGTTGTATTTATACTGAAAGCTCCTGGCCTTTGACCAGGAGGCTGGATAAGATTTATTCTGATCTTATTGAGCTTATTGAAGAATATAAGCCTGACCATATGGCTGTTGAGGAGCTCTTCTTTAATACTAATGCCAAAACGGCTATAAGTGTAGGCCATGCCAGAGGGGTTATTCTTCTTGCTGGCCAAAGAAGGGATTTAATAGTAGAAGGTTATACACCTCTGCAGGTTAAGCAAGCTATAGCAGGTTATGGGCGGGCTGATAAGGCCCAGGTACAAAAAATGGTAAAGACTATCTTATCATTAGAAACGATACCTAAGCCTGATGATGCTGCCGATGCTTTGGCTATTGCTATTTGCCACAGTCAATTCTATACAAGTCAAATAAGATTCAGGAGTTTAAAATGATTGGATACTTAAAGGGCCTGGTCCTGGAAAAAGATGATAAGAGTATTTTAATCTTAGTTAATAATGTAGGTTTTTCTCTTTTTATGCCAGAAAAGGAATTGGCCTTTGTTAAGATTGGCAGTGAAAATGAGTTTTACACTGAAATGGTAGTCAGAGAAAATGAACTGACCCTTTATGGTTTTTTAACCAGGGAAGATAAGGCTTTTTTTAATCTTTTAAATGAAGTTTCTGGTATAGGGCCAAAAACAAGTATTAACATACTTTCTGCTATTGATGGCTCCAGCCTGTCTAAGGCTATCCTAAGTGAAGATATGACAATTTTAACTAAACTCCCTGGTATAGGTAAAAAAACTGCCCAAAGGATTATCTTGGATATAAAAGATAAACTGGCAAAAAGAGATGATTTACATAATTTAGGGGCTGGCCAAGATTTTATTTTGCCTCTTGCCAATGAAAAAAACTCTGTGATTTTTGATACTCTGGAAGCCCTGGGCTATTCTTCTAAAGAGATACTGTCAGTTATGCCTCTCCTGGAAGAAAAGGAAGGCCTGTCCCCGGAAGAAGCTATCAAGGCTGCATTAAAAATATTGTCTGTCAGATAGGTGAAAAGAATGGAAGAGAGACTCCTTTCTCCTGACCTCCAAAAAGATGAGGATCAATTAGAAATTCGTCCTAAGTATCTGGATGATTATATAGGTCAGGAAAAAATAAAAGAGTTAATGAAAATATATATTGAAGCTGCCAAAATCAGAGGGGATGCCCTTGACCATGTCCTTTTATATGGACCACCAGGTTTGGGTAAGACTACCCTTGCTTCAATAATTGCTAATGAGGTCAATTCCAGTATAAGGATTACCTCAGGGCCTGCCTTGGAAAGAGCAGGGGATTTAGCAGCAATTTTAACAAATCTGGAGCCATTTGATGTTTTATTTATTGATGAAATTCACCGTTTAAATACAAATATAGAAGAAATTTTATATTCAGCCATGGAAGATTATTCCCTGGACATCATAATAGGAAAGGGGCCAAGCGCCCGTTCTCTAAGGATTGATTTGCCTCCCTTTACTTTAATTGGAGCCACTACCAGAGCTGGGCTTTTAACTTCTCCTCTGCGTGCTCGTTTTGGGGTTGTCTCAAGGCTGGAATATTATTCATCCGAGGAATTAACTCAAATTGTAAAAAGGAGCTCCAAGGTAATGCAGTCACCAATTGAAGATGAAGCTGCCAGCGAAATTGCCTCCCGGGCCAGAGGAACACCAAGGATTGCAAACCGTATTTTAAGAAGGATCAGAGATTTTGCTATGGTAAAATCTGACGGCCTGATTAATTTAGAAATAACCAGACAGGGCTTGGATATGCTTGAAATTGACCCCCTTGGACTTGATTTACTGGATATGAAACTGCTTGAAGCAATAATTCATAAATTTAATGGAGGTCCGGTTGGCCTAGACACTTTAAGTGCAACTATCAGTGAAGATGCAGATACAATTTTAGATGTCTATGAACCTTTCTTACTGCAGCTTGGCTTTATAAAAAGAACCCCCAGAGGCAGGGTAGCTACAAAACTTGCTTACGATCACTTACAGGTTCCCTGTGAGGAAGGAAGTCAGCAGGAAAAATTATTTTAAAAAATTCAGGAGCTTTTATGAAAACCAGCGATTTTGATTATTTTCTCCCTAAGGAATTGATTGCCCAAAAGCCTCTTGAAAAAAGAGATTCTTCCAGATTATTGGTCTTGGATAAAAAAAAGGGAGCAATTGAGCACAGGGATTTTTATAATATAATTGATTATTTAGATTCTAATGATCTTTTGGTCTTAAACTCCACTAAGGTTTTACCAGCCAGGCTTTTAGGGCAAAAGGTAGATAGTGGAGCCAAGGTTGAAATTTTTTTACTTCACCCAACTTCTGAAGACCATAGTTGGGAATGTCTGGTTAGGCCAGGCAGAAAACTTAAAGAAGATGTTGAAGTTGAGTTTCCTCAATCTTCACTTAGGGCTAGAATTATTTCCAGAACAGAAACTGGTGGCAGGATTGTTAAATTCACTTGCCATGGCAATTTTATGGAAGAATTGGAAAAGGTTGGTCAAATTCCTCTCCCTCCATATATTAAAGAAAAGCTTGATGATGCTAACCGTTACCAGACGGTTTATTCTAAAATGTCTGGATCAGTTGCAGCTCCAACAGCAGGCCTCCATTTTACTGAAGAATTAATGGAAATTATCAGGCAAAAAAACATTGAAATAGCAGAAATCACCCTACATGTTGGACTGGGTACCTTCAGACCAGTAAGCAGCGAAGATATTTTAGAACATAAGATGCATTCAGAGTATTTTTTTATTGATTCAAAAAACAAGGAAATTATTGAAAAAGCTTTAAAAGATAAAAAAAGGATTGTAGCTGCTGGGACAACAACAACCAGGACCCTGGAAACAGTTGTTGAAAATGGTTTGATAATAAAAGACCAGGGCTGGACAGATATTTTTATTTATCCTGGATATAAATTTAAAGCAGTAGATGCTCTGATTACTAACTTTCATCTGCCAAAATCTACTCTCTTAATGTTAGTATCTGCCTTGGCAGGCAGGGAAGAGGTTTTAAAAGCTTATAATGAGGCCGTCGAAAAAAAATACCGTTTTTTTAGTTTTGGAGACGCCATGTTTATTAAATAAGAGGAGTACAAAGTGGAAAGATCAGATTTTAAATTCGAACTTTTAAAAGAATGTTCCCGGACTGGGGCAAGGGCTGGTATTTTTCATACCCCCCATGGTTCAATAGAAACCCCAATTTTTATGCCGGTAGGAACTCAGGCAACAGTAAAAACAATGACTCCAGAAGAACTTAAAGAGGCAGGTGCCCAGATAATACTTTCAAATACCTATCATTTGTATTTGAGGCCTGGTCATGACCTGGTAAAGAAAGCTGGCGGTCTTCATAAGTTTATGAATTGGGATAAACCCATACTTACTGATAGCGGGGGCTTTCAGGTTTTCAGCTTGGGCGATTTAAGGACTATATCTGATGAAGGTGTTCTTTTCTCCTCCCATTTAGATGGCTCCAAGCATCTCTTTACTCCTGAAAAAGTAATGGAAATAGAAAATGCCCTGGGCGCGGATATAATTATGGCCTTTGATGAATGTTCTCCCCATCCCGCCTCTTATGAAGAAGCAAAAAAGGCTAAGGAAAGGACCACTGCCTGGGCCAAAAGGTGCAAGGAAAGTCATAAAAATGATCAACAGGCTCTTTTTGGTATTGTTCAGGGAAATATGTACAGAGATTTGAGGGAAGAAAGTGCCAGAGAAATAACTGATTTGGATTTCCCGGGCTATGGTATTGGTGGACTTAGTGTTGGCGAACCAGCAGAGCTTATGTATGAGGTTTTAGATTACACCTTGCCACTTATGCCAGTAAATAAACCCAGATATCTGATGGGAGTCGGAGCTGCGGATAATATCGTAGAAGGTATAAAGAGAGGGGTGGACATGTTTGACTGTGTCCTGCCAACCCGCATAGCCAGAAATGGTACGGTAATGACTAGTTTTGGTAAATTAGTGGTGAAAAATGCAGCCTATAAGGAAGATTTTTCTCCCATGGATCCAGAATGCGACTGCTATGCCTGCAAAAATTATAGCAGAGCTTATATAAGGCACCTGTTTCAGGCTAAAGAAATTTTAGGCTTGAGACTTACCAGTATTCATAATATTCACTATTTAATGAATCTGACAAAAAATATCAGAAAGTCTATTTTAGAAGATAGGTATCCAGAATTTATTGAAGAATTTTATGCAAAAGTATAAAATACTAAAAAAGGAGGTTTGATTTATGGGCTCAAATTTTATAGTTTTGATTGCAATGTTTGCCATGATGTATTTTCTTTTAATAAAACCACAAAAAACTCAAATGGAAAACCGCAAGAAAATGATTGCCTCTCTTGCTGAAGATGACATCATATCAACAGTTGGAGGTATAAAAGGAAGAATTATCAGGGTTATGGACCAATCTTTAATCCTTGAAATTGCTGAAAATGTTCAGATAGAACTTGAAAAAAGTGGGGTTGCGCATGTAATCACTGAAGATGATGAGTCTCTGTAATCAGAGACTTTTTTTATTTGAAAAACTTGTTGAAGAGGTATATAATGATTTGGTGTTATTAGACCGTTAGGAGGAAGAAATAAATGCGCAATAGTAGTTTGGCAGCAGTATCAATTATTACTCTGCTCGTAATTGTATTGGCTTTCTTTTCATTTGGCTACCTGAAGGATGAATTAAAGCTGGGACTTGATTTAAAAGGTGGAGTACAGGTAAGACTTGAAGCAGTGGGAGAAGCCACAACTGAAGATATGGCCAAGGCTGTTGCCATTATTGACAACAGGGTTAATGCTCTGGGTGTTACAGAACCAGAAATTAGAAGAGAAGGCGAAAAAAGAATTCTTATTGAGCTTCCAGGTGTCGAAGACCCTGAAGAAGCTGTAGATATAATTGGTAAAACAGCTCTTTTAGAATTTATCAGAGTTGATAATGAAGAGGTTGTAGTTACAGGCAGAGATTTGAAAAATGCTCTCGAGGGAATGGGATCAGACCAGTTCTCAGGCAGAGAGTATTACGTAAGCCTGGAATTTAACAGCGAAGGAGCCAAAAAGTTTGCTGATGCAACCAGTGATTTGGTTTCCAAATATTCAGAACAAGATCCTCAAAGGGTAATTGCTATCGTTCTTGACGGTAATATTATCTCATCACCAATGGTTAAAACTCCAATCTTAGATGGTAAAGCATCCATTTCAGGTGGCTTCCAAACCTTGGAAGAAGCAAACTCACTAGCACTCTTACTTCGTTCAGGTGCACTTCCAGTTGAAATGGAAATTATTGAGAAAAAAACAGTAGGTCCAAAATTTGGTACAGATTCACTTGAAAAAAGTGCTCAGGCAGCTTTTTATGGTCTTTTAGCTATAGGGATCTTTATGTTAGCTTATTACAGATTACCAGGTTTTGTGGCAGTTGTTTCTCTTATACTTTATTCAGTAATAGTCTGGACTATATTGCATTTCTTAAATGCTACCATCACACTTCCAGGTATTGCAGGTTTCCTTTTATCTGTAGGGATGGCGGTAGATGCTAACATTATTATTTATGAGAGAATAAAAGAAGAGTTGGCAAATGGAAAAAGCTTGCGTGCCTCAATTGATTCTGGCTTTAAAAGGGCAATCTGGACTATTTTTGACTCTAACCTAACCACCTTAATAGCCTGTTTCGTTTTGATTTATTTTGGAACAGGTACAGTTAAAGGCTTTGCCATTACTTTAAGTATCGGGGTTGCAACCAGTATGTTGACAGCCATAACCTTTACCAGAATGCTTTTAAAGCAGTTTTCAATAGTTGCTACAAATGCAAGACTCTATGGTGCTAAGGAGGTGGTAAAATAATGGATTTCGCAGGAAAAAAGATTCTATGGTTTATAATTTCATTAGTTATTATTTTACCAGGTATGGTTTCTCTAATGATAAATGGCTTGAACTTTGGAATTGACTTTGTTGGTGGCAATTTGGTTCAAATACATTTTCAGGAAAAGGTAGATTCAGAAGACGTAAGAGAGGCAATGAACAGATCCGAGATTCATGATGCCATGATTCAAGAGTCTGAAGATAATATTTACATTATAAAAACAAGAGTAATATCTGAAGAACAAGAAAAAGAAATGCTTGAGAGCTTAAGAAATGCTCTGGGTGATTTTGAAATAATGAGAAATGAAGCTGTTGGTCCAAGTATAGGTTCTGAACTTAGAAGAGCAGGCTTGATTTCACTCTTTTTAGCAATGGCTATGATGGTTTTATATATTACTGTCAGGTTTGAACTTGCTTTTGCCCTTGCTGCCATTATGGCTTTGACACATGACGTTTTAATTATAGTTGGGATTTTTTCTATCTTGCAATTTGAGGTAAACTCTGAATTTATAGCGGCAGTGCTTACAGTTGTAGGTTATTCTGTAAATGCTACTATAGTAATTTTTGACAGAATCAGAGAAAATCTTGTTTCTCATAAAAAAGAGGGACCAGAGGCAATTGTCAATCTTAGTATCTGGCAAACTATTGCTAGATCAATAAACACAACCCTTACAGTACTTTTTGTTATCTTTGCTCTTTTAATATTGGGGGGAGAAACAATTAGAAACTTTAACTTGGTACTTTTACTTGGTGTGACAAGTGGACTTTACTCATCAGTTTTCTTGGCCAGCAACTTCTGGTTGATTTTTAGAAAATTTAAATTTAAAAAAGCATAAAAAAATACCTCTGTAAAAGAGGTATTTTTCTTTTAAGAAAATATAAAATGAGGATGTAAATAAGTTGAAGAAAATAAACCAAAAAGTTCTTGAACTGGCTCAAAAAAGATGCCCAGAAAATATTTCATTAGAAGAATTTCTCTTTCCGGAAAAGCTTCCCCTGGCAGACCCTTTTTTACTTAATGGTGTTAAAAAGGCCTGTGAAAGGATTAAAGAGGCCATAAAAAAAGAAGAACAAATAACAATTTACGGTGATTATGATGCTGATGGCATTACCGCAACTGCCATTCTTTACCGGGCTATTTCGGCTATTTATTCAAAGATAGATACTTATATTCCAGAAAGAGATAATGAAGGTTATGGTCTTAATGATCTTGCCTTGGCAGAGCTTCTAACCAGAGGAACAAATTTAATAATAACTGTTGACTGTGGGATTAAATCTAAAGATTTAGTTGCTAAATATAAAAATATGGGCTTGGATTTCATAGTTACAGATCACCATCTGCCTGGGGAAGTTTTGCCAGAAACTATAATCGTTAACCCTAAAGTTTCTAAAGAAGAGATCTTTTATGATTTAGCTGGAGCTGGCATCGCTTATTTTCTAAGCCTTGCATTAGCCCAGGATGAAGAAAATATAAAAAAAATAGATGCTGACCTCTTGCAACTTGCAACTCTAGGTACAATTGCCGATCTTGTAGATTTGAAAATGGAAAACAGAAAGATTGTTAGAAAAGGTTTGGCATATTTAAATCAGACAAATTTAAGAGCCTTAAAGAAACTTCTTGAGAGTAATGATCTTTCTCAGGTTAAGAGTAAAAATATAGCTTTTTTTCTTGGACCAGTAATAAATTCCAGTGGCAGAATGGGTAAACCGGAATTAGCTCTGGAACTTTTAACCACCAATAATCATGTCAGGATTGATCAATTAGTTACTGAGCTGCTTAACTTAAATAAAAAGAGAAAAGATTTGGTTGATTCTACTTATCTTAAAGCCAGAAAAATTGTCCTGGAAAAGCAATTGTTTTTGGATCCTTTTATTTTGCTGGGTAATAAAAATTGGCAGGCAGGCATTATTGGTATTGTTGCTGCTCGTTTAGTTGAAGATTTTAAAAGGCCGGTTATTCTTTTATCTGAGGATCAAGAAGGTCTCTGGAAGGGTTCTGGAAGAAGTATTGCCAATTTTGATATTTTTAAGGCCTTAGAAAACAATCAGGATTATCTGCAAGAATTTGGGGGGCACCCACAGGCTGCAGGTCTTTCCCTCCTGGAAGAGGATATTATTCCTTTTAGAGAGGCTCTAAATAAATATGTTTACAAAGTTTTGGAGGAAAAGGATTTAGAAGAAAAAACTGAGGTTGATCTTTATTTTGAAAATATTGCCGAAATTGACTGTGATTTTTATAATGACTTAGCTTATCTTGAACCCTTTGGGCAAGGCAACCCAGAACCACTCTTTTCCTTTGCCAATGATTTAAAATTGAGTATGCAAAGAATTGGTAAAAATAAGGATCATTTAAGGATTACTGCCCAGGATCAGTCAGGGAAAATTGGTGCTGTTTATTTTAATTACAAGGAATACAGCCAGGATATCTGCCAAGGCAATCTTCTTTTTAATCTGGGAATCAACGAATGGCAGAATAGAAAAACTTTACAGCTGGAAGTTAAAGAAATTATTGGTCTTAAAGGCAAGAATCATAAAAACCTGGAAGAAAAAATTTATTCCCTTTTTCCAGCCTTTGCCTATATAGAAGGCAATAATTTTACAAAATATCAGGAAATAAAGTATAATGAAGTTTATAATCTTTTAAGAGATTCAAAGGCAATAATATATGCTGATAAACCAATTAAAACAGGCCAAAAGATGGATATTAAAGAAAAAGACAGTCTTTTTTATCAAAGTACCAACACTTTTGCGCAAAATTATTTATCCTTAAAAAACTTTCTCCTGGAAGAGAGGCAGATTCTCTTTACAGATACTTTTTTATATAAAAATATTATTCTTAATCAGACACAATACTTTTTATTTCCTGCAGGAGATAAAATAGATTTTATAGCCTCGTCCTTAAAAGAAATAAATCCTTCCTTAGAAATTTTCACTTATGAAAATTCTCTGGAAGAAGAAAAAGAAGAGAGGCTAAACAGAGACCTCTTATCAAAACTATATTTATCTTTGCAAAGAAATTTTAAAGACAAAGAGCACCAAGATTTATCAGATTATACAAAGCTCTTTAATCAAGAAGAAGATATTATTTTATCTGAGCAGGAACTTTTAAGTGGAATAATAATTTTTGAGGAACTGGGCTTTCTAAATTATACTTTAAAAAATTCTTTTATTGATCTTGTCCTTGCAAAAAATGTTAAAAAGAACAATCTGGAAAATTCGCTTTTTTTCAGGGCAATCAAGTAAAAAATGAAGGTGATCGCTTGCTTAAGTCCTATGAAGATTTAAAAGAAAAAATATCAAATAAGCATCCTGATTACAATATTGATATGGTTGAAAAGGCATATGAATTCGCTAATAAATATCATGAAGGTCAGGTTAGGAAAAGCGGGGAGCCTTATATACTGCATCCTTTGGCTGTTGCTGAAATTTTGCTTGATTTGGGTCTGGATGAAGTTACCCTTACAGCAGCTATTTTACATGATGTTGTTGAAGATACAGATGTAAGCCTTGAAGATATTACAGAAGAATTTGGCCCAACCGTGGCCAGTCTTGTTGACGGCGTAACAAAATTAAGCCGGATAGAATATGTTTCTAAAGAAGAAAGGCAGATGGAAAACTACAGAAAGATGTTTTTAGCCATGGCTAATGATATCAGAGTCGTAATTATCAAACTTGCTGACCGTCTGCACAATATGAGAACTTTAAAGTATCAAAGCTTTTGGAAGCAAAGGGAAATCGCCAATGAAACTCTGGAAATTTATGCCCCCCTGGCGCACAGGCTGGGTATTTCAAAAATTAAATGGGAGTTGGAAGACCTCTGCCTAAGATATCTCTACCCAGACAAATATTATAATTTAGTCCAGCAAATCCAAATGAAAAGGGAAGAAAGAATAGAATATCTGGATGAACTTATTTCAACTCTCAAAGGTGAACTTGATTTAGCTGGAATTGAAGTCGATATAAGTGGCAGGCCCAAACATTTTTATTCCATCTATAAAAAAATGGAGAATAAGGGCAAAGAATTATCAGAGATCTATGACCTTGTTGCCGTAAGAATCATCTGCGATTCAGTCAGGGACTGTTATGGAATTCTGGGCATCATTCATACCCTCTGGAAACCTATTCCAGGCCGTTTTAAAGACTATATAGCAATGCCCAAGCCAAATATGTATCAATCCCTGCACACAACAGTAATAGGCAAAACAGGGGTGCCAATTGAGATACAAATCAGAACCTGGGATATGCATTTTACTGCTGAGTACGGGATTGCTGCCCACTGGCTCTATAAAGAAGGCAAACAAAGTCAGGATATAAAAAATAAAGAATTGGCCTGGCTGGAAAGTATAAAAGAATTACAAAATGAGGTAACAGATTCTAAGGAGTTTGTTGAAACTGTAAAGGTTGACCTTTTCTCCGACAGAGTTTTTGTTTTTTCTCCAAAAGGAGATGTTTTTGAACTTCCAAGTGGTTCTACCCCAATAGATTTTGCCTATCTGGTTCATACAGATGTAGGTCACAGGTGCATAGGGGCCAAAATAAATGCAAAAATAGTTCCAATTGATTATAAATTAAAAACTGGTGATATCATTGAAGTAATGACTTCAAAGCAAGCCAACGGACCATCCAGGGACTGGCTCAATATTGCCAAAACTTCCCAGGCGAAAAATAGAATCAGACAGTGGTTCAAGAGGGAAAAAAGAGAAGAATACCTGGAAAAAGGCAAGGAGATATACGAAAAAGAAGTTCGTAAACTTGAGCTCAATCCAGATAAATATCTTAAAAGTTCAAATTTAGAGTCAATTGTTGATAAACTTGGCTTTAAAACAACAGAAGACATGTATGTTGGCCTTGGCGAAGGCTCTTTGTCGCCAAATCAAATTATCTTAAAATTACGCACACACTTGAAAGAACCAGGCAAGCCTGTTAAAGAGATATCCTTTGAAGAAATCCAGGAAGATATAAAAAATGTTAAGCCCACTAAGGGAAGTAAGGACACCAAAGGAATCAGAGTTAAAGGTTTGGATGGAGTTGTAATCAGGTTTGGCCGTTGCTGTAACCCACTGCCTGGAGACCAGGTTGTAGGCTATATAACCCGGGGAAGAGGAGTTTCTATTCATAGAAAAGACTGCGTAAACGTCAAGGAATATGCAAGTAATGAACCAGAAAGATTGGTGGAAGCAGCCTGGGATGCTGAGTCAAAATCGGTTTATCAGGTTGAAATAGAAGTTATAGCCCTGGACAGACCTAAAATTACAGCAGAAGTTATGACTACAGTTAATGACCAGAAAATCCACATCAGCAACATTATTGGCAGATCAAAAGATGCACGCTCAATAATAAATCTGACCCTGGATATAAATAATTTGGAACAGCTTTATAAGGTTATGGATAAGGTAAAAACTATCAAGGATGTAATTGAAGTAAGAAGAGTAGAAACCACTTAAGGAGAATGAATTTTGCGACTGGTAATACAAAGAGTCTTAAATGCAAAAGTTGAAATTGCCCAAAAGACAGTGGGTCAAATCGGCCAGGGTCTTTTGTTACTGGTGGCTTTTTCAGATGATGACGGGGATGAAGACCTTATATATATGGTCAATAAAATCTTGAACCTGCGAATTTTTGAGGATGAAGCCGGCAAGATGAATCTTTCCCTTTTAGACATCAAAGGTCAGATACTCTCGGTTTCTCAATTTACACTTTATGGAGATGTAAGGAAGGGCAGAAGACCAAGTTTTACAGATGCAGCCCAACCGGATTACGCAGAAAAAATGTATAATAAATTTAATCAGATATTAAAAGAATCTACATTAAAGGTTGAAACAGGCCTTTTTGGCGGGGATATGCAAGTTTCCCTTGTAAATGACGGGCCAGTGACAATCTTATTAGACAGCCAGAAAAAATTTTAAGGAGGCAGACAAATGAAAATTTATACCAAAACAGGCGATGAAGGAAAAACTAGTTTGTGGGATGGTCAAAGAGTTGAGAAAGATAGTCTCCGTGTTGAATGTTATGGAACAGTCGATGAGTTAAATTCAACTCTTGGCATGGCCAGAAGTATTGTAGAAGACCCTGAAATGAAGGAAATTCTACTGGGATTTCAAAGAAAACTTTTTTATGTAGCAGCTGAGCTGGCAACAAGAGTAGAAGAGAAAAAAATCTATTCTATCCAGGAAAGTGACATAAAGGAACTGGAAGATATTATAGACTCCTGCATAGCAAGAATTGATGGAGTTAATAAATTTATAATTGCAGGGTCAACCCTGGCATCAGCACATCTGGATTTCTCCAGAACAGTTGCCAGAAGGGCAGAAAGATTAATTTTAACCCTTAGCCGTGAAGAAGAGGTCAATCCCCTTCTCTTAAAATATGTAAATCGTCTGTCTGATGCAATTTATGCAGTGGAAAGATATCTTGAGGAAGATTTAATTTACTTTGAAAGTGGGAGGTAATTTATGCATATCAAAATAATGGAAGTAGGCATGCTGGGCACAAACTGCTATCTTGCCTATTGTGAGGAAACAAAAGAAGGAATAGTAATAGACCCAGGCGGAGATGGGGAGAGAATCAATAAGGTAATTGAAGACAGTGGTGTAGAGATTAAATATATCATTAATACCCATGGCCACCATGACCATATTGGTGCTAATAAAGAAGTTAAAGAATTTACTGGCAAAGATTTGCTTATTCATGAGGCTGATGCAAATATGCTCACTTCAACAAGTCAAAATTCCTTTCTTTTTGGCAGCCAGTGCCAGGAAAGTCCGGCAGCTGATGCCTTTTTAAAAGAAGGAGATATTATTACTTTTGGCAATAGCAGCTTAGAAGTAATTCATTTACCTGGGCACACAGAAGGTGGTATAGGTCTTTACTCTGAGGAAGATCAGATTCTTTTTTCAGGAGATACACTTTTTTATGGCTCAATAGGCAGAACTGATTTGCCAAACTCAGATTATCAAAAAATGACTAAATCCTTAGCCAGACTTATGAAACTGCCCGATGAGACTGTTGTTTTGCCAGGTCATGGGCCTAAAACTTCTATAGGTCTTGAAAAGCAAATAAACCCTTTTATTTGACATGCTAAGACTTGCAAAAAATCAAAAAGCTTTTGAAACCTTGTTTTTTAACACAGTCAGAAGCTTTTTTCCCGACTATAGCTGGCGGGATTTATATGATGAAAAATATTTGCCAGTAGAAATTGAAGTTAAAGATCCCTTGCTTATCATTAGCTTGGAGGACAAAAGATACCAAGAAAAATTAGATGATTTTTCAGAAGATCAGGTAAAGTGGGCCCTAAAAAGGTTGCTTTTTAAGGCAATAGCCCAGAACTCTTTTCTTGATGAGCCTTCTTGGGGAATTTTAACTGGAATAAGACCAGGCAAGATCGTCCATAAGATGTTAGATCAGGGCCTGGCTGAAGAAGAAATACTTGATAGGCTGGAAAACTATTATCTCTTAAAAAAAGATAAGAGCCTTCTTCTTTATCAGCTTGCACAGAGGCAAAGGCCCTTTCTTTTTTCAAAAAAAGAAGCTGGCAAAAAAATAGCCATCTACATTTCTATACCCTTTTGTTCCTCAATTTGCTCTTACTGTACCTTTGGTTCCTTGCTCTTGGGCAGGCATAAGGAAATGCTTCCACTTTATTTGGAAAACCTGCATTTAGAATTAAAATCATTTTTACCTTGTATAAAAGAATTTGGTTTTACGATTGATAAAATTTATATTGGCGGTGGGACCCCATCTATTCTGGATGAAAACCAGCTTAGAGATCTTTTAAGCCTTTTAAAATCCTATCTTGATCTAGATGGCCTCCTGGAATTCACCTTTGAAGCTGGGAGACCAGACAGCCTCAATTTAGAAAAAATTAAGATTTTAAAAGACTATGGGGTTAAACGGATCAGCATTAACCCTCAAATAATGTCTGATGAAATACTTAAAAATCTTGGTCGCAGGCATTCAGTTGACGACATTATCAAGGTCTACAGGATGGCTAAAGCTTGTGGCATCCCTGTCATTAATATGGATTTGATAATGGGACTTGAAGAAAATGAAGAAGAATTCTTTAAAAGTCTTGGTCAGGTCCTGGCCCTTGAACCTGAAAATATTACTATCCACAGTTTGGCCTATAAAAGAAAGGCCTCTTTAGAGCTGGATTCTCAAGTAGTTAATTCCCAGGCAGCTGGTAAGAGCTTTTCCAGAGTCCTTAAAATTTTGGAAGCTGCTTCTTATGAGCCCTATTATCTCTATAAGCAAAAACTTAGCAGCGGCGGGCAGGAAAATATTGGTTTTGCCAGAGATGGTAAGTATTCCCCTTATAATATTATGATGATTGAAGAGAGACAAAGTATTATGGGTTTTGGCTGTGGAGCCAGTAGTAAATTTGTAAATCCACATACTTTAAAACTGGAAAATGTTTTTTCTACTAAAGATATATATTCTTATGGAGAAAAAATCGATCAGGCAGTAAGAGTTAAAAAAAATTTCTTAGAAAAATTAAGCAAGGAGCTGTCAAATGGAAATTAGAAGACCCAAAGGAACCAATGATATTTTGCCTGAAGAGATGGGAAGATGGCATTATTTGGAAAAACTCTTAAGGCAGGCTTCAGAAACTTTTGGTTACCAGGAAATAAGAACACCTTTTTTTGAACACACAGAATTGTTTATCAGAGGTGTTGGTGATACAACTGATATAGTAGGAAAAGAAATGTACACCTTTAAAGATAAGGGAGACAGAAGTATCACCTTGCGTCCAGAGGGGACTGCCAGTGTTTGCCGGGCTTTTTTAGAAAATAAAATGTACGGCGACGGAGCAGTAAGAAAACTATATTACATGGGGCCTATGTTCAGATATGAAAGACCACAAAAGGGCAGATATAAACAATTTAATCAATACGGTGTTGAGTTCTTAGGCTCATCTGAGGCTGTCACTGATGCTGATGTTATCAAACTGGCTCTTTTTATTCTTAAAAGAATAGGTTTGGATAGCCTGGAACTACATATAAATTCTGTTGGTTGCCCTGAATGCAAACCTTTATACACCAAAGCCCTGCAAGCTTATTTTTCAGATAAAAAAGATCAGCTTTGTTCCGCCTGCCTGGACAGGCTGGAAAGAAATCCTTTACGGATTTTGGACTGTAAGAATGAAAGCTGCCAAAAAGTTTCAGAAGGAGCCCCAATAATTACTGATTACCTTTGTGATGATTGTGGCCCGCATTATGCAAATGTTAAGGAACTTTTGACTTCATCAGGCATAAAATATTTGGAAAATCCACGAATGGTCAGAGGGCTGGATTATTACACCAATACAGCTTTTGAAATAATAGCCAAAGAATTTGCTGCCCAGGGAACAGTCTGCGGCGGAGGACGCTACAATGGACTTGTCGGATCTATAGGAAAGATAGATGTTCCAGGCATAGGTTTTGCCATGGGCATGGAAAGAATACTTCTTCTTATGGAAGAGAGAAAAATAGAAGTAGATTCCCCCAGGACTTTAGATTATTATATTATTGGTATGGGAAAAGAAGCCGAAATCAGAGTCTTTAAGCTGGCAAATATGTTGAGGGAAAAATCTTTTTACACAGAGTTTGATTACCAAAACAAATCTTTTAAAAACAGATTAAAGGCAGCTGATAAACTAAAGGCAAAACATACAATAATTATTGGCGAAAATGAAATTAAAAATGGCAGTATAATGTTAAGGGATATGATTAGTGGAAATCAGGAAGAAATTGATTTAACCACTTTTTTAGAAAATCTTGAGGGGGAGCAATAAAGGATGATTGAATTAAAAAGAACACACAAAATTATTGAAATGCAAAAAGAGCTTGATGGTCAGGAGGTTGTCCTTACAGGTTGGGTACAAAAAAGAAGGGACCATGGGGGGCTAATTTTCTTGGATTTAAGAGATAGGTCAGCTGTCTGCCAGGTAGTATTTAACCCAGACTTGGGCCAGGAGGTATTTTCACTTGCTGAACAAATCAGAAATGAGTATGTTGTTGCTATAAAGGGAAGAGTAAGACTCAGACCAGAAGATATGTATAATGACAAGCTTAAAACAGGTCAGGTAGAAATTTTTGCAGAAAATTTAGAGCTTCTAAATCGTTCAAAAACTCCACCTTTTATGATTTCTGATGATATTGATGTAGATGAAAGCGTCCGCCTCAGATACAGATATCTGGATTTAAGAAGACCAGAAATGCAAAAGAATCTCATTCTAAGGCACAAAACCATTAAAGCTATCAGAGACTTTTTAGACAAAAAAGATTTCTTAGAAATAGAAACGCCAATACTTACAAAAAGTTCACCAGAAGGTGCCAGAGACTATCTGGTTCCAAGCAGGGTAAACCCAGGCTCTTTCTATGCTCTGCCCCAATCACCTCAATTATTTAAGCAGCTTCTAATGGTTGCAGGCTATGAAAAATACTTTCAAATTGCCCGTTGCTTCAGGGACGAGGATTTAAGAGCCGACCGTCAGCCAGAATTTACTCAGCTTGATATGGAAGTTTCTTTTATGGATAAAGATGATATCTTAACTCTTAATGAAGAGCTTGTTGCTTATGTTTTTAAAGAAGCTCTGGGCAGAGAGGTTAAGCTACCTCTTAGAAGGATGACCTATGCTGAAGCAATAGATAAGTATGGTTCTGATAAGCCTGATTTGCGTTTTGGCATGGAATTAAGAGATTTAACTGATATAGCTGCAGCAAGCGATTTTAAAGTTTTTGCTGACATTGCAAAGGCTGGCGGCCAAGTAAAAGCTATTAATGCCAAGGCTTGCGCAGGCTTCTCCAGGAAAGAAATAGATGATTTAACCAAGTATGCTGCAATTTATGGTGCTAAAGGTTTAGCTTATATTATTGTTGAAAACGGCGAGGTCAGATCACCAATAGCTAAATTCTTTAACCAGGAGCAGATGCAGGCTATTCTTGACCGTCTGCAGGCAGAAGATGGCGACCTTTTACTTTTTGTTGCTGATAAACCAGTTGTTGTTGCAGAAAGTCTTGGGCACTTAAGAATTGAAATTGCTAAAATTAAGAATTTGATTGATGAAGATGAACTAAACCTTCTTTGGGTTATTGATTTCCCACTTCTTGAATGGGATGAAGATGAAAAAAGATATACTGCAATGCACCATCCTTTTACATCACCTATAAAAGAAGATATTGAACTGATGACAAGTGATAAGGCTGGTCAAATCAGAGCTGAAGCTTATGATATGGTCCTAAACGGCGTTGAAATCGGTGGAGGAAGTCTAAGAATTTATAATAGAGATTTACAGGAAAAAATGTTTGCCCTTCTTGGACTTTCTGAACAAGAGGCAAAAGAAAAGTTTGGCTATTTATTGGATGCTTTTGAATACGGAACCCCTCCACATGGTGGACTGGCTTTTGGTATAGACAGATTAGTAATGCTTATGGCTAAAAAAGATAGTATCCGTGAGGTAATTCCTTTTCCAAAAACTCAAAGTGCTACTGATTTAATGACAAACGCTCCATCAGATGTTGCCGACAAGCAACTAAAGGAACTTCATATTAAACTAAATGTGAAAGAAAAAAAATAGATTTAACCAGGCTTTATTGTTAAATAAGGCCAAATATGATAAAATTTTATTAAGAAACCCTGCGGTGTGCGCATAAACTGGTTTTTATTTGAGCCAACACATTTTTATTGGGAGTCTGACTTTGTTCGTGGAATAAAAGCCTTCAATGGACTTAAGAAGCGAATGAGAGGACACCCACCTGCTTGGGCAGGTTCAAATATAAACTGGGAAAGCGGCATTGTGGGGTTTTTCTATATAAAAAAACAGGTGATTAAAATGGAAGATTTTCTTACCAGAACAAGACTCCTTTTTGGCCAGGAGAAAGTAAACAAACTTCAAAAAAGCAGAATAGTACTTTTTGGTGTAGGAGGGGTTGGATCATATGCCCTGGAAGCCCTGGTAAGATCAGGGGTAGAAGATTTTGTACTGGTTGACTACGATACTATAAATATAACTAACCTTAATCGCCAGCTTATAGCCTTAAGGGACAATCTTGGTGAATATAAGGTTGATGCAGCAGAAAAAAGAATGAAGCTTATAAATCCAGATGTTAAAGTTAGAAAATTTGCAGAAAGAGCAGATCAAAGTAATGCAGCTGCTTTTATTCCTTTAGATTCTGATTATGTTGTTGATGCTATTGATGATATTGATGGTAAAATAGCAATTATTAAATATTGCCTGCAGAATGACCTGAAAATAATTTCCAGCATGGGTACAGGAAACCGTTATGCCTTTAAAGATTATAAAATTGATGATATAAGTAAAAGTCATGGATGTCCTTTGGCCAGAAAACTAAGAAAGAAGCTTAAAGAAGAGGGTATCTATAAGGGTGTAGAAGTTCTTTTTTCTGCATCTCCAACTGATGTGACTGTAAGCGACCGTAATATTGCCTCTGTTGCTTATGTTCCTGGTCAGGGAGGCTTAAAACTGGCAGAAAGGGTAATTAATCAAATAGTAAATACTTGACAAATAAAGTAAGACTTAGTATCATTAGATATACCGTATGGGGGTATTGAAATGAATGATAAAAGAGAAGAGCTGGAAAAAAATATTATTACCAGGCTCAAAAAAATTGAAGGGCAAATAAGGGGTATCCAAAAAATGGTAGAAAACCAGGCTCCTTGCTCAGATATTTTAATTCAAGTTGCAGCTGTAAAGTCTGCCTTGAATAAATCAGGCCTCTTAATTTTTGAAAACTATGCTCAAGAGTGTTTCAAATCCTCAAGAGAAGGTTATGATGAAAATGACAAGATGGAAGAATTAATGAGAACTTTATCAATTTTTACCAGATAATAGGAGGAGGAAGTTAGAATGTTAAAAGAATTTACAGATGCAAATTTTGAAAGTGAAGTTTTAAAATCAGACAAGCCAGTTTTTGTGGACTTTTGGGCTCCCTGGTGTGGACCTTGTAAAATGGTAGGACCAGTTGTTGAAGCTCTGGCAGCAGATATGGATGGAAAAGTTAATGTTGGAAAGTTAAATGTTGATGATAACCAGCTATATGCGCAAAAATATGGTGTTATGAGTATCCCTACAATGATTCTCTTTAAAGACGGGGCAGAAGTCGCAAGAACAATTGGCTTTACTCCTAAAGAAGAATTAATTAAATTTATTGAAGCTGCCATCTAACTTTTACTAGTTAAAATTTAAAATGATTATTTAGAAAAGAGCCTGAAAAGGTTCTTTTTTTTTAGAAATTAAGAAAATAAGGTAAGGATTTGTGACCAATTGCCTATAAGGGGATGATAGCAATGGTTTTTAACAAAGGAAAAATTATTAGAGCAGTTTTTTTACTTCTTTTAATACTTTTTTCACTTATTCTTATAGACAGAATACAACCTGTAAATGCCTCAGTTAAAGAAGGATTTTTCGATATAAAGGAAAGAGGATAAGTCTTTTTATGTAAAAATACCAGGCAAATGGAATAATTATTCCTTAGATGGTAAAAAAATGGGCAGCTATGGTATGGGCTGCTATAGTATAAACCTTATCCTTAATCCCAATGAAATATATTATCTCAAGCTAAATAATATCTACACAGCTTATAAAGTATATCTTAATGACCAGCCTATTAGTCAACTTGGTCAGGTTGGGGAGGCTAAGGATCAACATCAGCCAGCCGCGCAAGTAAAGATTTTTTCTTTTCTTCCCTCTGAGGAAAAAAACGAACTAAAAATTGAAGTTTCTAATCATAGTCACTATAAGGGTGGGATTAGAGAAAATATAATTATAGGCAATCTGGAGAACATTAAAGAAATAGACACAAACAGAAATGCTGCTTATATGCTTATTATTGGCTTCCTTCTTACCACTTCTTTTATTTATTTTAGTATTGGTTATTACACTGGCCGAGAAAAGGTTTTTGTTTATATTTCACTATTTTTAGCAGGCCTTGCTGTAAGGTTATTATTTACAGCCGATCTTTTGATTTTGACTTTTTTGCCTGATCTGTCCTGGACTGCAATAATCAAGGGAGATTATCTCTCCTATTATTTATCAGTGGTTTTCTTTATTCTCTTTGTTTTTAATTACCTGGATAAAGAAATTGATCCATTGATTAAGTTTGGAATTATATTTTATTTAATAAATTCGATTATTGTTATCTTAGCTCCACCCTATGTTTTCAGCAGGCTTTTAATTGGGGTTAATATAGTCTCATTAATTCTTGGCCTTTATATTTTCTATTTAATTTTGATAAATACTTTTAGAGATGAAAAAAGCAGTAAAGGGCTTCTTTTGGGCACCTTGTTTTTATTGGTATCCTCATTGATAGAAATTGTCTCTACCCAATTGGGAACAAAAATAATTACATCTTTTACCCTTGGAGTCATCGTTTTTGTTATTATTCTGATTTTTGAGGTTAATAAAAACTTTTCTCTTAAAATATCCTCTGAAAGAGAGCAGATAGAATTTTTGGAAGATATCTCTAATAAGGATGGTTTAACGGGCCTTTTTAATCACAGATACGTTTGTCAGATGGTTGAAGAAATTCAGAAGAAGAAAAATGACAAAAAATACTCATTTGCCATGATGGACCTGGATAATTTTAAAATGGTCAATGATACCTATGGTCACAAAAAAGGTGACCTGGTTTTACTTGAAACTGCTAATATAATAAAAGAGAATATAAGAGAAAATGATATAGCAGCCCGTTATGGTGGTGAGGAATTTTTAATAATTTTCAAAGCTGATATTAAAAGTGCCTTTGTCATTGCCGAAAGGATAAGGAGTAAAATAGAAGCAGAAATATTTGCAAGGACAGGAGTTTATATTACAATAAGTGGTGGTGTAGCTGAACTTACAAATGATAAGACAGATATCATAAAAGAGGCTGACCAATTGCTTTACAAGGCAAAAAGATTGGGTAAAAACAGGATTGAAATTTAAATTGCTCAAAAGGAAGGTAGGAAGTCTTGAATAAAATAGTATTAATAACCGGAGGGGCAAAAGGAATCGGTCGTTCTATGGCTGAAAGTTTTGCCCTGAAAGGTTATAGGGTGATATTTAATTATTTTAAATCCTTTGAGGAAGCAAAAGACCTTGAAGAGAGGATGCAGCAAGCAGGCTGCCAAATCTATGGTGTACAAGGTGATATTACTAAAAGAGAAGATGTAGAAAAAATATTTTCTTTTACTGAAGAAAAGTTCTCGGCTCCAGACATTCTAATAAATAATGCAGGCATCAGTCAGTTTAAGCTTTTTTCTGATATTAATGATGCTGACTGGGATTTAATGATTGACGTTAACCTTAAGGGGATGTTCTATTGCTGCCAAAGGGCTCTTCCGGAGATGATCCGAAAAAAGTCCGGAAAAATTATAAATATCTCTTCAATCTGGGGCATGGTAGGAGCTTCTTGCGAAGTCCATTACTCAACCAGTAAAGCAGGTATGATTGGCTTTACTAAGGCTCTGGCCAAAGAAGTTGGCCCTTCTGGTATCCAGGTAAATTCCATTTCCCCAGGGGTTATTGAAACGGATATGAATAAGGGGCTTTCTTCTGAATCTCTCTCATGTCTTTGCCAGGACACTCCTCTTATGCGTCTGGGAAAACCGGAAGATATAGCCAGTCTTGCTCTTTATTTATCTTTATCAGAGGCTGATTTTATAACGGGTCAGATTATAAGCCCTAATGGTGGTTTTGTAATCTAGAAAATATTACAGGTGATTTTTTTGGATTTATTTGATTATAGTAATTTAGACAAGAAAAAGAATGCTCCCCTGGCTGACAGAATGAGGCCTGAAAAAATAGAAAATATTAAAGGCCAGTCCCATATTTTGGGCCCGGGCAAACTTTTAAACAGGCTTCTTAAAGCTGAAAAGATGGGGTCAATGATTTTTCACGGGCCTCCAGGCACAGGAAAAACCACTATTGCCATGGCTATAGCTAATAGCAGTCAGGCAGATTTTAACAAAATCAATGCCGTTGTCAGTGGAGTACAGGATATAAAAAAAATAATAAACAAGGCTGAAGACAATAAAAAGTTTTACGGCCAGGAGACCATCCTTTTTATTGATGAAATCCACCGTTTTAATAAATCTCAGCAAGATGCTCTCCTTCCTTCAGTCGAGGCAGGACTTATCACACTAATAGGAGCTACAACAGAAAATCCTTACTTTTCAGTAAACTCAGCTCTTTTATCGAGGCTCAATGTTTTTCCTATAAAAAAACTGGAAAAAGAAGATATAAAAGAAATATTAGAAGAGGCAATAAGCGATAAAGAAAGAGGACTGGGAAACTTCCAGATTGATCTAAAAAGTGATGCCCTGGATCATATAGTTTATTTTGCTTCCGGCGATGCCAGAAAGGCTTTAAATGCTCTGGAAACAGCTGTATTATCTTCAATGCCTGATAAGGAAGGAGTCCGGAAGATTGATCTTGAGGTTGCTCAGGAGTCCATACAAAAGCCTGCAGTTACTTATGATAAAAGTGGCGACCAGCATTATGATGTTATCTCAGCATTTATAAAAAGCATGAGAGGGTCCGATCCTGATGCAACTGTATACTATTTGGCTCTTATGCTTGAAGCTGGGGAAGATCCTTTGTTTATAGCCAGAAGAATTTTAATCTTCGCTTCTGAAGATATTGGCCTGGCAGACAGCCAGGCTTTGCCTCTTGTTTTGGCTGCTTATCAGGCTGTTGAAAGATTGGGAATGCCTGAAGCCAGAATTACCCTTTCTCATGCAGCCCTCTACTGTGCCCTGGCTAAAAAAAACAACCAGGCTTATGAGAGTATTAACTACTCAATGAAAGAAATTTCCAATGGTAAAATATACCCGGTTCCCAGACATTTGCGTTCTCATGGTGGTGAAGGTTATCTTTATCCTCATAATTATGAGGGTAATTGGGTTGATCAACAGTATTTGCCAGATAAATTAATTAATAATAAATTTTTCAAAAGAAGGGAAAATAAATGAAAAAAGTTGCTCTTGGAATGAGTGGCGGTGTAGATAGTTCAGTATCAGCCCTTTTACTAAAAGAAGCGGGTTATGAGGTTACAGGAGTCTATTTACAGATGCTTGAAAAGGATAAATCTCAGGCAGCCTCAGAGGATGCAAGACAGGTTGCTGAAAAATTAGGAATAGATTTCTTGGTATTCGATGTCAGAAAAGAATTTAAAGAAAAGGTAATTGATTATTTTACAGATAGCTATTTAAAAGGCTTGACGCCAAACCCCTGTGTTGTTTGCAACCGGGAAATAAAGTTCAAGCTCTTTTTTGACCTGGTAAAAGACCTTGATATCCAATACCTGGCCAGTGGCCATTATGTTGATCTTTATCATGATCCACAAAAAAATGCTTACTATCTTAAGCAGGCCAGGGATTTAAGTAAGGACCAATCTTATTTTCTTTATTATTTAAATCAGGCTTCTCTTAGCAAAACTATTTTCCCACTGGCATCTTATACCAAAGAAGAGGTAAAGGAACTCGCCCTCAAGGCAGACCTGCATCTTGCCCGCAAAAAAGATAGTCAGGAAATTTGTTTTATTTCAGACAATGACTATAAAAAATTCTTACTTGAATCTATTGGACAGAAGGCTTTTGCTAAAGGACCTGTCTATAATATGCAAGGGGAGCTTTTGGGTCAGCACCAGGGCCTGCCTTTTTATACAATAGGTCAAAGAAAGGGTTTGGGACTGAGTTTAAAGGAACCGGCCTATGTTGTTTCTAAAAACCTTGAGGGAAATGCCCTTTACCTGGGTCAGGACAAGGACCTTTATTCGGGAGGTTTACTGGCCGATGAGCTCAATTTGGTTGACGGAAGCCTTCTTGATGAAAATATTATTTATGATGTAAAAATCAGATACTCTTTAAAAACTGCCCAGGCAAGGGTAAAACACCTATCTAAAGATAAGATAGAAGTATATTTTTTAGAAAATCAAAGGGCCATAAGCCCGGGCCAGTCAATTGTAATTTATAAGGATAATATCTTACTTGCTGGTGGAGTAATTCTAAAAAGTTTATGATATAATGGAATAATTCAAATATCCAGGAGGGAAAGAGATGCTGACAACAAAAGAAATTAGAAGCAAATTTATCAAGTATTTTAAAGAGCATGGCCATGAAGAGGTTCGCAGCTCTTCTTTAATACCATATAATGATCCAACACTTTTATTTAATAATGCTGGGATGAACCAGTTTAAGGATGTTTTTCTTGGTCTTGAAAAAAGAGATTATAAAAGGGCTGTGACCTCTCAAAAATGTGTCAGAGCAGGCGGTAAGCATAATGACCTGGATACAGTTGGCCGTACAGCCAGGCACCATACTTTTTTTGAAATGCTTGGAAACTTTTCTTTTGGTGATTACTTTAAAAGAGATGCTATCAGTTTTGCCTGGGAGTTTTTAACTAAAGAACTTGGTCTTCCTCAAGACAAACTATATATTACTATTTTTGAAGATGATGATGAAGCAGGCCAGCTTTGGCAGGAACTTACTCCTGTCCCAGCTGAAAGAATTTTAAAAATGGGCGAAGCAGATAATTTTTGGGCTATGGGCGACACAGGTCCTTGTGGTCCTTGCAGTGAAATTCACATCGACAGAGGCCAAGATAAATCTTGCGATGCTCCAGTTTGTGCTTTAGGGGTCTGTGACTGTGACAGATGGCTGGAAATCTGGAATTTGGTTTTCATGCAGTATAATCGCGATGAAAAAGGCACACTTACTCCCCTGCCCAGTCCAAGTATTGATACTGGTATGGGTCTGGAAAGGATAGCATCTGTAGTTCAGGATGTAGACAGCAACTATGAAATTGATTTGATCAGACCTTTAATTACCAGGGCTGAAGAAATATCTGGCAAGACCTACGATAAAGGACCTGGAGGTTTTCCCTTCAGGGTTATTGCAGATCACGCCCGTTCATGTAGTTTTTTAATTGCTGATGGTGTTTTACCAAGCAATGAAGGCAGAGGTTACGTATTAAGAAGAATTCTCAGAAGGGCAGCCAGATTTGGTCAGGTATTAGGAATAGAAGGACCTTTTCTTTATGGTTTTGCTCCTCTGATTAATGATCTAATGGGGGAAGACTTTCCAGAAATAGGAGAAAAACTATCCTACATTCAAAAAGTTATCAAGACTGAAGAAGAAAGATTCCAGCTGACTCTTGATGACGGTATGAAAATTATAAATTCTATTATTGCAAAAATGAAAGATGAAGGCAGAAGAGTTATTTCTGGTAAAGAAAGTTTTACCCTTTATGATACTTACGGTTTTCCCATTGATCTGACGGGCGATATTGCCGAGGAAAATGGTTTTACTGTTGATATTGATGGCTTTAACGAAGAAATGGAAATGCAGAGAAAAAGAGCCAGAGAAGCCCAAAAAGAAAACAGGGCCTGGGATTTAGCTTTTGCTGTAAGCAATAACTTTCAAGACATTCCTGCTACAGAATTCCTTGGTTATAATGAACTAGAAACTCAGGTAAACCTTATGGGTATTCTGGTCGATGGCCAAAAGAAAGACTCAGCCCTTGAGGGAGAGGAAGTTTATGTGATTTTAAACAGAACTCCTTTCTATGCTGAAGGTGGTGGCCAAATTGGTGACCAAGGCCTTATAAGCTTTAATCATGGCAGCCTTGAGGTAAAAGACACCAGAAAGATGCCTGATGGAAAATACGTGCATATAGGAAGAGTTAAGGGGCAAATTTCTGCCGGAGAAGATGGAAAAGCTCAGATTGCAGAGTTTTTAAGAAAATCAACTGAAAGAAACCATACATCTACTCATATTTTGCATAAGGTTCTTAAAGAAGTTCTTGGTGATCATGTAAATCAGGCGGGTTCTTATGTAGAACCAGGCAGATTACGTTTTGACTTTTCTCATTTTTCAGCTATTACTACAGATGAACTGGCTGAAATAGAAAAAAGAGTTAACCAGGTTGTCTTTCAGGCCATTCCTGTTGAAGCTTTTATTACTGAACTTGATAAGGCCAAGGAAATGGGCGTTGTAGCCCTCTTTGGCGAAAAATATGGGGAAATTGTCAGATGCATTAAGATTGGCGACTTCAGCATGGAACTTTGTGGTGGAACCCACATTAAAAATACCAGTGAAATTGGTATTTTTAAGATTCTTTCTGAAGGAGCAGTAGCAGCTGGCGTAAGAAGAATAGAAGCAGTCAGTAGTTTTACAGCCTACAAGGCACAAAAAGAAGATGAAGATTTATTAAATCAAATTCTAAGTACCCTTAAAACAAACAGAAGTGATGTAGCAGGCAGAATAAATCAGCTTTTCCAAACTAACAAAGATTTGGAAGCAGAGCTTGGGAAATATAAAAGCCAGCAATCTAAAAATCTTGTTGATGATCTTTTAGGACAAGCTTTTGAATTGACTGAGCAAGGACCAAAAGCATTAATAGCTGATATCAAAGGCCAAAGCATGGAAAACCTGCGCCAAATGGCCGACCAGTTTAGAGACAAATTAGAATCTGCAATAATTGTTTTAGCTTCTGAAAGTGAAGGTAAGGTAAATATCCTGGCTGCAGCAACAAAAGATCTGGCTGGAAAAATTCACGCTGGAAATATTGTTAAAGAAGTTGCCAGAGTTTGTGGTGGTGGCGGCGGTGGAAGGCCCGATTTGGCTCAAGCTGGTGGCAAAGACCCTGCAAAAATAAAAGAAGCCCTGGAACTAGCAGAAAAAATAATTAAAGAACAAATAGCTTAAAAAAGAAAAAATAAGGAGGCAGAAATAATGAGTCTGAAATTTGATGAAACAGTGCATTTTAAAATCAATCCAGAAAAAGATAGTTATATAAAAGAAGTTCTGGACAATGTCTACGCTTCTTTGACAGAGAAAGGATATAATCCTGTTAATCAGCTGGTTGGCTACATTATTTCTGGTGATCCTGCCTATATTACCAGTTATAATGATGCCAGAAATCAAATTAAAAAGATTGACAGGAATGAACTGGTAGAAGAAATTTTAACCAAGTATATGGAAAAATAAAGAGGTAGAAATTTGAGAATAATGGGTTTAGACATAGGTGATAAAAAAATAGGGGTAGCTTTAAGTGATCCTCTTAAAATCACCTCTCAGGCTCTGGAAACTTATGAGAGAAAAAACTCCGACCAAGATTTTCAGTATCTGGCTGATTTAATTAAAGAAAAAGAAGTCTCAATTCTAGTTGCTGGCCTGCCTAAAAACATGGACGGCAGCGAAGGCCCCCAGGCTGGCAAAGTCAGGGACTTTGTTGAAAAATTATCTGGCTATACAGAAGTTAAAATTGATTTTTCTGATGAAAGATTAACCACAGTTGAGGCTGAAAAAGTTTTAATTGATGGGAATGTCTCCAGAAAAAAAAGAAAAAAAGTAATTGACCAGCTTGCAGCAAATTTAATTTTGCAAAACTATTTAAAAAGATACTATTAAGAGATTGATTATTTCTTGCTTTTTAAATATAGATTTGATAACCTTGCAGATAGGAAGGAGTGGATATCCAATGACTAATAATCCTGAAACAGATACCCTGGTACTAATTGACGAAGATGGTAATGAAATAGAATTTGAATTTGTAGGCAGCATTGATTCTGAAGACAAAGAGTACGTAGTATTATCCCCTTTAGCTGAAGATGAAGATATGGACGAAATAATCATCTTTAGAGTTGAAATGGAAGATGGAGAAGAAATTCTTGTTGAAATTGAAGACGACGAAGAGTGGGAAAAAATTGCTGATCTCTGGGATGAACTCTCAGAAGAGGAAGACGAAGAAGAATAAAAAGGATACCACCCCTTTTGGGGTGGTTTTATTTTGCCAAGAAGGAGAAAATATGAAAAAGATATCTAAATATATAATAATTATACTGGCTATATTGTTAATATCTGCTTCTGGTGCTTATTTTTATTATCAAACAAATCTCCAGGCACCCAATAGTGAAAATGAAGAAAGAAAAATAGAATTTTCGGTGGAGAAAGGTGCAACACCTGCCATTATTGCCAAGAACTTGAAGGAGGAAGGTTTAATTAAAGATGAGCAGATTTTTTTAACTTATGTAAAAATCAATAAGCTTGCTCCTCAGCTAAAAGCAGGACAGTATCTTCTTTTAAATACTATGACTGTAGAAGAAATAACAGATATAATAATTAAAGGAGTTTCTATCCAAAAAAAGTTTACTATTCCCGAGGGTTACACAATCTGGCAAATTGCTGAAGTCATGGAAAAAGAAGGAATAATGTCTGAGGATATTTTCTGGAAGCTGGCAATAGAAGAGGATTTTCCTGAATATGAATTTATAGCTCCTTTAAAAAAAGATAAACACAGACTTGAAGGCTACCTCTTCCCTGAAACTTATTATATTTCCAGGCAGGAGGAGCCCAGAAAAGTCTTTCAAATAATGATTAACCAATTTTTGAAAGTAAAAGAGAGGCTGCCAGAAAACAAATCAGGTCTCTCTGAACGTGATGCTTTAATTTTAGCCTCTATTGTCGAAGCAGAATCTATGGCAGCAAAAGAAAGGCCTTTGATAGCCTCAGTTTTCTTAAACAGGCTCAATTTAAATATGAGATTAGAATGTGATGCAACAATCCAATATGCCTTGGGTAAAAGGAAAGAAATAGTCCTTTTTAAAGACCTGGAGATTGATTCACCTTATAATACTTACAGAAATACTGGTCTTACTCCAACACCAATTTGTGCAGTAGGAGAAAGTGCTTTAAGGGCTGTTTATGAACCTGATCAATCTGACTATCTTTTCTTCTTTGCAAAAAATAATGGCAGTGGAGAGCATGTTTTTAATAAAAGCTATGCAGAGCACGAAAGGCAAATGAGAGATTGGGGTTACAGACAGTGAAAGAGGTATTAGCTAAAGATTTACAAGATTTTATAAAAATGCTGCTCCCGGAGAAGACCCCCCTAGAAGAAGAAATTCTTGCTTATGCCACAGAACATCATGTCTCTATAGTTGAAGAAGAAATAGCAAATTTTTTGACAACTATCACAGGAATAAAGAGACCGCAAAAGGTTTTAGAAATTGGCACTGGTTTAGCTTATTCTACCATGGCCATGGCTAAGGCTCTTCCTGATGGTGCAGAAATTTTAAGCATTGAACTTTTACCGGGACGTAAAGAAAAGGCCCAGGAATTTGTAAATAAAAGTCCTTATTCAGATAAAATAAAGCTTATTTGTGGGGATGGCAGAGAAATAGTTGATCAAATAAATGAAAAATACGACCTGGTCTTTCTTGATGCAGCCAAGGGTCAGTATCCTAAATTTTTTGAAAAATTTGATCAAATTTTGCAGGAAGATGGCATCATTATTGCTGATAATGTCCTTATTAATGGCTGGGTAGTAAATATGGAATATCCAGAAAGAAGAAAGAGGACCATGGTTGTTAATATGAGAAATTTTTTAGAAGATTTTAAAAATAAGAAAGACTATGAGATGACCCTGATTCCACTAGGTGATGGTTTGGCCATAATTAAAAAGAAGGTGAGAGATTAATGAAAAAGGTTGAACTCCTGGCTCCGGCTGGAAACATAGAAAAATTAAAATTCGCTATAAATTATGGAGCTGATGCAGTTTATCTTGGCGGAAAAGTTTTTGGCCTCCGGGCTTTTGCTGGTAATTTTACCTTAAATGAAATTGATGCCGGGGTCCGTTATGCCCATAAAAGAAATAAAAAAGTATATTTAACCATGAACATATTTCCCCGGAATGAAGATTTTAAAGGTATAAATACCTATCTGTCACAGATACAGGAAATTGGTGTAGATGCCCTTATAATTGCTGATCCGGGAATAATATACTACGTCAGAGAAAACTTCCCTGATTTTGAAATACATCTAAGCACCCAGGCCAACTGCACCAACTATCAGAGTGCACTTTTTTGGAAGAAGCAAGGCATAAAAAGGGTGGTATTAGCCAGAGAGCTAAATATAAATGAAGTCAGAGAAATAAAAGATAAGACAGAGATGGAAATCGAAAACTTTATCCACGGAGCCATGTGCATTTCTTATTCAGGCAGATGCCTCTTAAGCAACTATATGGCTGGCAGGGATTCCAATAGGGGCGAATGTGCTCAATCCTGTCGCTGGAGCTATAATCTCGTTGAAGAAAAAAGACCAGGGGAATATTATCCTATCGAAGAAGATGAGAGGGGAACCTATATTTTCAACTCCCAGGATCTTTGTCTCTTTGATCACCTCAACAAGCTAATTGAAGCTGGCAGTGACAGTCTGAAAATAGAAGGCAGAATGAAGAGTATTTATTATGTATCAACAATCGTCAGAGCCTACAGGAAGCTTTTGGATAATTACTACGACCCTCAGGAAGACTTTGATGTTAATTATTGGCGCAATGAGTTAGATAAGGTTTCTCACCGTCCTTATACAAGTGGATTTTATTTTGATGAGATGGATAAGGAGTCTGCCTTTACTGACAGTTCTTCTTATATCCAACCTTATGATTTTACTGGTCAGGTTTTGGAATATGACCCTATAAATAAAATGGCAGTTATAGAGCAAAGGAATAATTTTAAAATAGGCGATAAAATGGAGATTTTTGGACCTGAAGGAGAAGATTTTTCTTTTATTATTAATGAAATATATAGTGAAAATGGTTTTCCCATGGATGTAGTTGCTACTCCTAAAACAATAGTCAAAATTCCGGTCCCTCAGCCTGTAAGAGCTATGGATTTAATGAGAAGGGAAGCAGAAAATGACCGCATCAGAACGGCTTCTTATTGAAATGGAACCCCATGAAATTATCTATTTAGACAAGATTTTTGAAAGTATGGAAAACCTGGCTATTTTTACAGTTATAGACGGGAAAAAAGGCCTTGTAAGTCTTTTATTCCCCCCAGACCTTAAAAATGAGGTTCTAGATCTTTTAAAATGGAGCGCTTATGATAAAAAAATTATTAACTCCTGATTACCTGATTGAAAAAATTGAAGATATAAGACTGGATTTTTTTAAAGAGCGACTCATAAAAGGTCTGATTATAGATTTAGATAATACAATTACCTTTTATAATTCCAGAATGATAGACCCCCAGGTTGAGGAATGGATAAAGAAGGTTTTGGAAGCAGAAATTGAGATAGTAATTTTATCCAATAATAATGCCAGCCGGATAAAGGAAACCATAAAAGATTTCCCAATTGATTATGTAGAGAAAGCCAGAAAACCCTTAAAAAGAGGCTATCTAAAAGCCTTAAAAAAGCTTAATTTACCTGCAGAAAATGTTATAATGATTGGTGATCAGATTTTTACTGATACCTTAGGAGCTAAAAGAGCAGGACTGGAGATAATACTTGTGAACCCGCTTCCCGGAAGAGAATATTGGTTTACCTATGTATCACGCTTTTTTGAAAGAAGGGTTAAAGAAGCTCTTATTAAAAAATCACAAGTATTAAAATAAGATGAAAAAATCAGAGAATATTATTTTCATTGGAATAATGGCTTCAGGCAAGACCACAGTCGGTAAAAAAATAGCCCAGAAATTAAATTATGATTTTATAGATACAGACTGCGAAATAGAAAGAATAACTGGCCGGACTATAAATGATATTTTTAAAAAAGATGGCGAAATACGCTTTCGTTCTGAAGAAACCCTTGCTTTAAAAAGGCTAAAGGACAGAAAGGCTACAGTAATATCAACTGGTGGTGGGATTGTTTTAAAAGAGGAAAACAGAAGGCTCTTAAAGGAAATGGGCTTTATTGTTTTTCTTGATGCCCAGGCAGAAATTATCGCTGAAAGGGCAGGCAGGAATAAAAACAGGCCACTCTTAAAAGATGGAGATATTTTAGAAAAGATAAAAAAGATTAAAGGTGAACGCAATCATTTGTACGAGGAGATTGCTGATATTAAAATTAAAACTGACAGGGCAAGTTTAGATTTTGTTGTCAGAGACATAGAGAAGGAAATTAAAAATGAAAAAAACAAGTAAGATACTTATAGTCCTTTCACTTTTTTTACTTACAGCCTGCAGCTCTGGCGGAAAAGATCTTCTTCCTGAAAATGAAAATAAAGGCAGTGGTTTAGTTATCAATGAAATTACAGACCAAGACCTTTTAATGGACTTACAGGAGCTAATTGAAGCTTTTTATTTTAATCCCATTGTAAATGAAGAGACTGGCCATGAGTTTTTTATTGATAAAGAACAAATGCTTTCTTTTGCAGCTTATTACAAGAATAACTTCTCTCCTGAGAAAAGTATTCAAGATGTAGCCTATGATCTTTTTGGGCTTAAGAGTGAAACTGATTTGCCGGATAATTTAGAATTCTTTACAGGTTATTTGACTAGCCAGGATAAGAATCATCTTCCGCTCCTGGAAGGAGTTTATCAGAATGAAAACTACCTGATTGCAAAGGCTGTAGTATATTCTATTATTGAAGGGACCAGTTCTGAAAGGCAGTCAGCAGCTACTATTACAATGACTTTTGAAAAAGACCCAGAGGAAGAAGGATTTATAATTATAGATTACAAATATGACAAAAATTCTGACTCAGATGAATAAAAAAATTCAGCCAGATTAATCTGGCTGAATTTTTATTGGAGCCGACGATGGGACTCGAACCCGCAACCTGCTGATTACAAGTCAGCTGCTCTTCCAGTTGAGCTACGTCGGCAATATGGCGGAGCTGACGGGAATTGAACCCGCGATCTTCGGCGTGACAGGCCGACGTGATAACCGCTACACTACAGCTCCATATATCAACGAACACTATTGTATAATCAATTGGAAAAAATGTCAAACATATCTTAGGGTAAAAAAATGAGGAGGTTAAATGATGGAATTAATTTTTCATGGTGGTGCCGGAACAGTTACTGGCTCTTGCTATCAGCTCAAATCTAATAACTTATCTATACTTGTTGATTGTGGCCTTTTTCAGGGAGAAAAAGCAATTCAGGAACTTAATTACAAGCCTTTTAGATTTAACCCAGCAGAAATTGATGCTGTAGTTTTAACCCATGCTCACATTGACCACTCAGGACTTTTACCCAAACTTTACAAGGATGGTTTCAAAGGCAGAATTTATGCAACGCCTGCGACCAAAGAATTATCAAAAATCATGTTACCTGATTCAGCTTACATCCAGGAGATGGAAGTTGAAAGGAAAAACAGAAAAGCTATGCGTTCTGGTAAAAAGCTTCTTGAGCCTATTTACAGACTTGAAGATGCCTTTAAAGTTTTAGAAAATTTTGTTTCAATTGAATATGATCAGGAAATTCAAATTAATGATGATTTTAAACTGGTTTTTAAAAATGCGGGCCATATTTTAGGATCATCAATAGCAGAAATCTATTTCAATGATAAAAAGATTGTTTTTTCTGGAGATTTGGGACGCCATAATCAGCCTTTAATCAAAGACCCTGACTATATTAGTCAGGCAGATTATTTGGTAATGGAAAGTACCTATGGAAGTCGTTTTCACCTGCAAACAGAAAGTAAAAAAAGCCAGTTTACCAGAATTGTAAAAAAAGCAATCCGTAAGGGTGGCAATATTATTATTCCTTCTTTCGCTGTTGAAAGGACTCAGGAAGTAATTTATATTTTAAGGACCTTGATGGATGAAGGTGAAATTCCCAGGCTGGATATTTACCTGGACAGCCCCTTGGCTATAAAAGCTACAGAGGTTTTTTCTAAGCACCCCTGCGGTTACGATGAAATAGCCCTTGAAATGCTTTCAAAAGAAAAGGATAATAATATTTTCACCTTTGAAAATATAAAATACACTTTAACTGTGGAGGAAAGCCAGAAGTTAAATTCAATCCATAAAAATGCTATAATAATATCAGCCTCCGGTATGGCTGAAGCTGGCAGAATCAGACATCATTTAAAACACAATCTCTGGAGACCGGAATCAACCATTCTTTTTGTAGGTTATCAGGCAGAAGGGACCTTAGGCAGAAGGATACTTGATGGAGCACAAAGCGTAAGGATACACGGCGAAGAAATCACGGTCAGAGCAGACATAGAAATGATCGAAGGCTTTTCCGGACACGCAGATCAAAAAGATCTCTTAAACTGGGTAAAAAACTTTGATAATATTAAAGAGAAAATATTTTTAGTTCATGGTGATCAGGAAGCAAGGGAGAGCCTTAAAAAGGTTATAGAAGCAGAAGGATCATATGATGTTATTTTACCAGGCCTCTTTGAAGTGGCAGAATTATCTGCCTTTGAAATCAAAGAAAAAGGCCAGTATATTGGGGCAGACAAAGGTCTTGATGCTCTCTTGCAAAGCTTTAACCAGGCCCTTAATGAATACATTCAAGATCCTGAAAAATTAAAGCTGGTTAACGAATCCATAAAGGAACTAAGAGATAAATTAGTGGGGTGACTTATGTTTAAAAGAATTTTAACAGCAACTTTTTTACTGGTGTTTTTAACGGTTAGTTCTTATGCAATGAGTGACTTAGCTCTCATGAGACAAAAAGAGAAACTCTTAATTGATGGGCGTCCACAAAATAAAATTACCGCCCAGGTAAGGGGCATATACATAACTGGCAATACGGCTCATTGGAAACCAAGGTTCGAAGAGCTTTTTAACTTTGTTATGAAATCAGACATTAACAGTTTGGTTATAGATTTTAAAGATGATTCAGGAATTATTTCCATGGTTACAGATAATGAAATGATTTTAGAAATAGATCCCAGATATCAAAAGGGTACAGATTTTAAAGCCCTAATAAAAAGGCTTAATGATAATGATATCTATACCATAGCCAGAATTGTTGTCTTTAAAGATCCTGTTTTATCCAAGAAAAAACCAGAATGGTCCATAAAAAACTATGATGGGAGTCTATGGAGAGACAGAACCGGGATTACCTGGGTTGATCCTCACAATATAAATGTTTGGAATTACGCCATAGAAGTATCAAAAGAAGCAGCCAAAGCAGGCTTCAGAGAAATTCAATTTGACTATGTACGTTTTCCGACGGATGGTAATTTAAAAACAATTAAATATACAGATGAAGGTGGCTCTACAAAAAAAGAAGTAATTTATAATTTCTTAAAATATGCCAATGATGAGCTTAAGGAGTATAATGTTTTTTTGTCTGCCGATGTCTTTGGTTTAACAACAACCACCCTGGATGATATGGGTATGGGCCAGCAATACGAGCTTATCGCTCAGGAAGTAGACTATATTTCACCAATGGTATATCCATCCCACTATGGTCCCTATAATTATGGCTTTGCCAATCCTAACGCCCATCCATACGGAGTCGTTAATCAGGCTATGATTGACGGCATAAAAAAGGGACAGGATATGAGAGCTTATTTAAGACCATGGCTGCAAGATTTCAGCCTGGGGCAACCTAAATATGGAGTCCATGAAGTAAGGGAACAAATTAAGGCTGTTTATGATAATGGACATGATGAATGGATAATGTGGAACGCTGGTAACAGATATAATGAGGGTGCATATTATAATATTGAGGCTTTAAAACCAGCCCAATAATCAGGAGCAAATGTCAGGAGGCATTAATTTTGAAAGTTATTATTATCGGAGCAGGTAAGGTAGGTTTTAATCTGGCCGAGGTTTTATCTGCTGATAATCATGATGTTACAGTAATTGAAATTGATGAGGAAAGATCTGAGATTCTCAGAGAAAACCTTGATATAAAAGTAATAACAGGCAACGGAACCAGCCTAAAGGTTCTTGAAGAAGCTGAGGCCAGGGGAGCAGATCTTTTTTTAGCTGTTACTCAAAATGACGAATTTAATATCCTGGCATCAATAATTGCTAAAACTATAGATGCTAAAAAAACTGTAGCCAGGGTTCGCAACCCAGACTATGAGAACAATCTTTCTAATAAAATAACCAGGGAAAAATTCCTGGGTATAGATTTGATTATTAACCAGGAAAAGGAAGTTGCCAAAGAAATATCAAAATTAATTTCCGTTCCTGAGCTTATAAATGTTGAATATTTTGCCAGTGGTAAAATTCAAACTATAGAACTTCGTCCAAGTCCTGAATTTGCTTATTTTAATGTCCCTTTAAAGGATATGCCACTGCCAGCTAACAGTATTTTAATAGCAATTTTAAGGGAACATGAATTTATTATACCAGGTGGAAATGACTACATCACTGATAAGGACTTGGTCTTTGCCCTTTCAACCACAAAAGATATTCAGGATTTAACTAGTTTCTTTGGTTTGAAAAAGAAAAAGATAAATAATGTTACCTTGCTGGGTGGAGAGAGGGCCAGCTTCTATTTGGCCAGGATACTAGAAAAGAAAAAAATGAATGTTAAAATAATTGAAAAAGACGAAAAAAAATGTGAGGAACTTGCCTATCTTTTAAAGGACAGCCTTATCATTAATGGAGATGCTGGTGATATAAACCTTCTAAGAGAAGAGGGAGTTGATAAATCGGATATGGTCATAGCTTTGACCAACGACGATAAACTTAACCTCCTTCTCAGTCTGTTTATAAAACACCTTGGAGTAGAAAATACCATTACTCAGATTGGCCGGTCAGATTATCTGCCACTTATAGAAAAAATTGGTATCGACAATATTATTAGTCCAAGAAGTCTTACTTCTGAGGCTATTTTAAATTTTATTAAATCTAACAGGGGGATCACCCTGTCCTTGCTTGCCGGCGACAAGGCCCAAATGCTGGAAATAGCCCTAAATAATAAAAAAGCAACTTATTTTAAAGAGCCTTTAAAAGATTTAAAGTTTCCTTTTAAGACTATAATCGGGGCAATAATCAGAGATGATGAAATTATTATCCCTGGTGGAAATGACTATCTTGATTATGGAGATAATATCCTTCTCTTTATGATGCCAGAATCCTCTGAAAAAATAAGTAAGATGTTCAGTTAGGCAGGTCATAAAATGAATGTTGTGACAGTTTTTCATATAGTAGGTATGAACTTGGCCTTTGTTGGTATAAGTATGCTTCTGCCAGCCTTATGGTCAGTTTACTATGCCAGTAGTGATCTTTTCGCCTTGCTCCTTTCATCTTTAATTACGAGCTTATTTGGTCTAAGCATATATTTTATTTTTAAGAGAAAAAGAACAGAAGGGGATATCAGGCACAAGGAAGGCTATGCTATTGTTACCTTTACCTGGCTTTTAGCTTCTTTGTTTGGCTCTTTACCCTATATTCTTTCTGGGAGTATGCTTTCTTTTTCAGATGCAATTTTTGAATCAGCTTCAGGTTTTACAACCACTGGTTCAACCATACTAACTGATATTGAAGCCTTGATGCCAGGCATCCTTTTCTGGCGCAGTTTGACTCACTGGCTGGGTGGCATGGGAATTCTTGTTCTCTTTATTGCCGTACTTTCTATGACTGGTTCAGGTGGCCTGCAAATTTTCAGGGCAGAATCTACATCATTGATCGACAATAAACTTAGACCAAAAATGTCAGAGACTGCAAAAATTTTATGGTTAACCTATCTGCTTTTAACTTCTTTTTTGACTATGTTCCTCTGGGCTGGGGGTATGACTTTTTTTGATGCACTCTGTCATGCTTTTTCGACCATTTCGACTGGAGGATTTTCAACAAAAAATTTAAGTATTGGCTATTATGACAGTAATTATATAAAATTAGTAATAACAGCCTTTATGTTTTTTTCCGGGATAAATTTTGCCCTATACTATCCTGTTTATAAAAACAGAAATTTAAAAATTATATATAAGAACTCCGAGTTCAGGCTTTATGCTTTAACTATAATCTTAGCTACAAGTTTTATTTTCTTAGTGCTTTCACTTTTTCCTTTTGATGGTAGTATAGGAGAAAATATCTTAAATGCAGCCTTTCAGGCAACATCAGTTATAACCACAACAGGTTTTGTAAGTCACGATTATAATCTATGGCCAGACAGTTTAAAACTCCTTATTTTTGCCTTAATGTTTACTGGGGGAACCACTGGATCGACATCTGGTTCGATTAAAACAGGCCGTTACCTGATACTTTTAAAACAGACTGCATTGGAAATGAAAAAAAACCTCCACCCCAAATCAATAAGTAAGCTTAAAATAGGGGAAAAAGTAATTGAAGAAAGACTAATTTTAAATGTTATGCAGTTTTTCTTCATGTTTATTATAATTTTTATTTTTTCTGCCATTATTTTATCATTTCAGGGTATCGACTTTATAACTGCCCTTACAGCCTCAGCGGCAAGTATTACCAATGTGGGACCAGGTTTTAATTTGGCAGGGCCTATGGAAAATTATTCTTTTTTTAGTTCTTTTAATAAGATTTATTTATCTTTTTTAATGTTAATCGGCAGACTGGAGCTTTTTACAGTTTTAGTCTTATTTAATCCGGTTTTCTGGAAAAAATAATACACTTCCGGGGGGAAAAAATGGACAAAAATACTTCTATAACAAGGCTTAAAGCTATGCTCTTTAATGCAGCTAAAAATTTAGAAAAAGAAAAAACATCAATAGATAATCTTAACGTTTTTCCTGTTCCAGATGGAGATACCGGAACAAATATGTCACTTACACTCAAATCAGCAGCAAATGCGATTGTAGATGATTTAGACAGCTTAGAAAAAATAAGCTCAAAATTTTCTCATGGCGCTCTGATGGGGGCCAGAGGAAATTCAGGGGTTATTCTCTCTCAGCTTATAAGCGGCTTTGCCAAGGGTTTAAAAGGACAAGAGCTTCTAACCAATGAGTTAATGGTTGATTCACTCAAACAGGGGGTGGAGGCAGCATACAAGGCTGTTTCTAATCCTGTTGAAGGAACAATCCTTACAGTCTCAAGAGAATCTGTAGAAAATCTTAACCCAGCTGAATTTGCCAGCCTTGAAGAACTTTTAGAAGAAATTATTAGCAAGGGAAAGGCCAGCCTTGCCCGGACTCCAGATCTCTTACCTATTCTAAAACAATCAGGCGTAGTAGATGCTGGCGGAATGGGTTATTTAGTTTTTTTAAGTGGAATGCTAATGGGTGTCAAAGGGGAAGATTTACCTTTGATGGATGATTTTTTAAATATGAAGCCTGCTTCAACAGCAAATCTGGAAAAAGATCCTACTCTTTTTGTTGACGATTTCGACCACGATAACATCAATTTCCAATACTGTACTGAGGTGCTTTTAAGCAGAGAAGAAAATGATGATTTTGACAGAGATCAGGCTATAAAGAACCTGGAGAGTTTTGGTGATTCAGTTCTTGTAATAGCTGCTGATGATATTGTCAAAGTTCATGCTCATACCAATGAACCTTGGAGATTACTGGAATATTTTGCCAGATATGGAAATCTTGAAGATATTAAAATTGATAATATGAAGGCTCAGGCCAGCAAAAAAGCCAAAGTTGAAGAAAAAGAAAATGCCATAATTTCTATCAGCTATGGGGAAGGTTTTAATGCAATTTTTAAAAGCCTTGGGACTAATTATGTAATCGGCGGGGGTCAAACAATGAATCCTAGTACCGAAGATATCCTTGAGGCTATGAAAAAAGTTCCGGCCAAAGAATATATAATTTTACCAAATAACAAAAATATTATTCTGGCCGCTGAACAAGCAGCTAAAATTTCTGACAAAAAGATTCATATTATTTACAGTAAAACCATCCCACAAGGGATAACTTCACTGATGTCTTTTAATCCTGAGGTTTCTGCTGATAAGAACCAGGAAGTAATGAATGAAACTATAGAAACAGTAAAGACAATTGAGATAACAAAGGCAGTCAGAGATACTAACTTAAACGGTATGGATATAAAAGAAGGAGAGATTATTGCTATCACTGATGGAGAAATCTCTTACAAGAACGATGATTTAGA